>JAYNJY010000017.1:6176-17788 GCA_038110665.1 Rhodospirillaceae bacterium
GATTGGCCACGGAAATAGATCATCTGGTGGTCGAGGAAGGCGTGGTGGATTTCCTCGCGCGTGCGGTTGCCGAGTTCGCCGGCGAGATCGATACCCTTGATCTCGGCGCCCATGGCGCCGGCCAGCCGTTCGACCTCGATCGTTTTATAGTGCATGGACTGCTTCTCCGCGCCGCGTCTGGTGTTTCGAACGGACGGAAGGTATCAAACGAAAATCATAAATTCCAATATATAAAATATATAAATATTGATTACATTTAAGAATGTAATAAAATCGCATCCGCATGATCGATCTGCGCCAGATTCGCTATTTCCTGGAGATCGCCGCCGAGGGCAACATGACCCGCGCGGCCGAACGCCTCGGCATCACCCAGCCGGCGCTGTCGCGCCAGATGGCAGCGCTGGAGGACCGGCTCGGCGTCGAACTGCTCGAGCGGGTCGGACGTGGCATCCGGCTTACGGCGGCGGCAGAGGCGCTGGTGCCGGAACTACGCGACCTGCTGGCACGGGCGGAGGGCGTTGGCGAACGCGCCGTGGCGCTGGCCGGCAGCCAGCGCGTGCGCCTTGCCATGATCGCGCCACCGCAGTCGATCGAGGTGTTCCTGGCCGATGCGCTCGGGCATTTCCTCGAACGCCATCCGGATGCCGACATCCGTATCATCGAGGCCGCCGCCCAGCAGAACCAGGAACTGCTCGAACGCGGCGACGCGCACCTCGCCATCGCCGCCCGGCCGATCGGCGGCCAGTTCCCGTCGCGCGACCTGGCGCGCGGCTTCATCCACGTCGCCGTGCCGCCGGGCCACCGCCTCGCGGCCAAGCGCCGTATCGACGTCGGCGACCTGGACGGCGAGCCTGTGTTGCTGATGCGGCGCGGCACGCTGGTGCGCGACATGTTCGAATCCGCCTGCCGACTGGCGCACACGACGCCGCGCATCGCCCACGAGGCCGGCTCGCCGCACGCGCTGGCCGCGCTCGCCGGCGTCGGTATCGGCATCGCCGTGCTGCCGTTCACCGCCAGGATCGACCCGAAGGATCTTCATATCACGCGCCTTCATGCCGCCGGCCAGCCGCTCTCGGCCGACCTCGCGGCGGTATGGACGCCGTCGCTGTTCATCACGCCGGCTGTCGACGCCTTCATGCGGGAATTGCAACGCAGCATGCACACCGCCCCATTCCTGGAGCAGATACGGACAGGCTGAAATCGCACGCAAGCCGGCTTGCAACGTCTCACCGCCGCGATAACAATACCGGCGGTCCTCACCTCTCCCAGAACGGAACCGCGAACGCCATGCAGCCGAAGAACCTCGTCATCCTCATGTCCGATCAGCACACCCAAAAGGTGACCGGCTGCTACGGCCATCCTTTCGTCTCGACCCCCAACCTGGACGCGCTCGCCCGGCGCGGCACGCGCTTCGACGCGGCCTATACGCCGTGTCCGGTCTGCGTGCCGGCGCGGGCCGCCTTCGCCACCGGCAAGTACGTGCACCAGATCGGTTACTGGGACAACGCCACGCCGTTCCACGGCGAGGTGCCGAGCTGGCACAGCCTACTGCGCGACCGCGGCCACCAGACCGTCTCCATCGGCAAGCTGCACTTCCGCTCCGACGAGGACGACAACGGTTTCTCTGACGAGCAGATCGCCATGCACGTGATCGAGGGCAAGGGCGACCTCCTGGGCCTGGTCCGCGACGAGGACATGCCGAAGCGCGGCGCGTCCTGGAAGATGGCCAAGATGGCCGGCCCCGGCGAGAGCATGTACACGCGCTACGACCGCGACATCACGGCGCGCGCTCAGAGCTGGCTCTACGAGGAGGCGCCCAAGTACGACGACAAGCCGTGGGTGCTGTTCGTCTCTTTGGTCGCGCCGCACTTTCCGCTGACCGCACCGAGCGAACACTTCTACCGCTACTTCAACATGGACCTGCCGGCGCCGAAGCTCTATGAGCTTCGCAACACGCCGATCCATCCCTACGTCGACACCTACCGCAAGACCTTCGCCTACGACGAGTTCTTCACCACGCCGGACCAGCTGAAGCGCGGCCAGGCGGGTTATCTCGGCCTCGTCAGCTTCATGGACGAACAGGTCGGCAAGATCATGGGCGCGCTCGAGAAAACCGGTAGGATCGACGACACCCGCGTCGTCTATTTCACCGACCACGGCGACAACCTAGGCAATCGCGGCTGCTGGGGTAAATCGGTGATGTACGAGGAAGCCGCCTGCATCCCGATGATCGTCGCCGGCCCGGACATCCCCGAGGGCGCCGTCTGCGACACGCCGTCGACGCTGCTCGACATCTACCCCTTCATCATGGACTGCGTCGGCGCGCGCGACGAAGTGACCGTGCCCGACGAGGTGCCGGCGACCAGCCTCGCCGACCTCATCGCCGGCGCCGACAAGGACCGCGTCGCGTTTTCCGAATACCACGCCATGGGCTCGGCCACCGGCGCCTTCATGGTGCGCAGGGGCACCGACAAGCTGATCTACTACGTCGACTACCCGCCGCAGTTCTTCGATCTCGCCAACGACCCGGAAGAACTCAACGACCTTGGCTCGGACCCGGCCATGAAGCCGCGCATCGACGCGCTGGTGGCCGAATTGCTCGCCATCTGCGATCCCAAAGCGGTCGACGCCCAGGCCAAGCGCGACCAGGGCGCCATGCTGGCCGAGAACGGCGGCAAGGAAGCGGTGATCAAACGCGGCGACCTCGGCTTCTCGGTGCCGCCCGGCGTGCAACCCATGTTCGACTGATGGAGAATTTCAAATGACCAACGAACCGTTTGCCATGGTGCCGCTGCCCGCGGCACGCAGCAAGAAGCCGCGCAAGCGCGGCATGACCATGATGATGGACTGGGGCCTCGCCTACCGCCGCGCCGAGGACTACATGGAAGTGCTGGCGCCCTACGTCGACCTCGTCAAGTTCGTGGTCGGCACGTCTAGGCTCTATCCGGAGGACTACCTCCGGCGCAAGCTCGACCTCTACAAGCAGAACGACGTGATGCCGTTCCTCGGCGGTCAGTTCGCCGAATACGTCTACGCGACGCAGGGCTGGGACGGCATGAAACCGTTCTTCGCCGAGGCCAAGCGGCTCGGCTTCGACGCGCTCGAGATTTCCGACAACTGCGTCCCGCTCAACGACCAGGAGCGCGCGCGCATGATCGGCATGGCCATCGACAGCGACCTCGAGGTGCACGGCGAGGTCGGCTCCAAAGTCGAGATGCAGTCCGCCGACGAACTGATCCAGCAGGCGCGGGTGTGCTTCGCCGCCGGCGCCGACATCGTCCTGGTCGAGGGCGCCGAGCTGGTCGCCAACGGCAAGCCGAACGTCGACATGCTGCGCAAGCTCCGCGCCGAACTGGACCTGGAGAAGACGCTGTTCGAGCTGACCGGCCCCTGGATCAAGGGCGAGACGCAGTCGACCGTACACCAACTCAAGCGCTTCCTGCTCGAAGAGTTCGGCCCCGACATCAACCTCGCCAACGTCATGCCCGACGACGTGCTCGAGACCGAGGCCCTGCGGGTCGGCTTGAGCGTGACCGGACCGGCGACGCACAGCCACGCGGCCCAGTAACCGCCCGTCTCACTAGGCGACGACGTCAGACACACGGCCATCAGAACACGGCCATGCTAGACCGGACGCACGCCGCTGATGGTGGTGCGATGCATGGTCCGCTCCTGGCTCAGGTCATATTCCGTGGCCCGGTGCAGCGTGCGGCGGTTGTCCCACATGACGACGTCGCCGATCTGCCAGCGGTGGCGATAGACGAAACGCTCATCGACCGTGTGCGCGAGCAACTTGTCCAGCATGTCGCGGCTTTCGTCCTCGGGCCAGCCGGCGATGCGCGCGGTGAAACCCTCGTTGACGTAGAGCGCGCGCTCGCCGGTATCCGGCACGGTACGCACGACCGGATGCTCAACCTCGATCCATTCCGCCATCTGCGCCTCGGTGCGCGCCGGGCGCACGCCTTCTTCGACCATCTTCAGGTATCGGAAGCGATAGGTATGGACCGCCTTGACGCCTTCGAGCGCCTGCTTGGTCTCCCGGTCGAGCGCCTCGTAGGCGGCGACCATGTCGGCGTAGAGGGTATCACCACCGGTCGGCGGCACGATGACGCCGTGCAGGATCGAGCCCATCGGCGGTTCCCACTCGTAGGTGATGTCGCTGTGCCAGTAGGCGCCGCCGTTGTTGATCGGCGCGGTGCCGCCGCGGCCGCGGTTGGATAGCACCAGCAGTTCCGGGTAGTCCGGATGTAGCAGCGAACTCACGGTGTGGCCCCGCAAGTCGCCGAAGTAGCGGCTGTAGGCGATCTGGCGCTCGGGCGAGAGCGTCTGGCCGGGCACGACCAGCACCGAATGCCCGCGCCAGGCGTCACGGATGGCGGCGACCTCCTCACCATCGAGGGGCCGCGCCAAATCCAGGCCGGAAAGTCTGGCCGCGAAGGCCGGTTCCAGGGTCTGCAACTGGGCCGCAACGGTGACCACGGGTGCGCGTGCCTCCGGGCGCCTAGCGCTGCATGCCCCAGCGGTTGACGGTCTTTTGTTCGATGTTGCGGAACAACACGTTCTCGACCGTTATGCCGATGAGGATGATCATGAACAGGCCCGCGAACACGCCGGCGGTTTCGATGTTCTGGCTGTTCTCAAAGATGTACCAGCCGAGACCGCCGCCGCCGGACGACGCACCGAACACCAGCTCGGCGCCGATCAGCGTGCGCCAGGCAAACGCCCAGCCGACCTTCATGCCGGTCATGATCGACGGCAGCGCCGCCGGCACCAGGATCTTGATGACGAAGCCGACGCCCTTTAGGCCGTAGTTCTCGCCGATCATGCGCAGCGTATGCGAGACGTTCTTGAACCCGGAGTGGGTGTTCAAGGCGACCGCCCACAGCACCGCGTGGATCAGCACGAAGATCAGGCTCGCCGTGCCGAGACCGAACCACAGCATCGCCAGCGGCAGCATGGCGATCGACGGCAGCGGGTTGAACATGGCCGTGGCCATGGCGATGAAGTCGCCGCCAAGGCGCGACGACGTCCCCCACAACACCAGGACGGCGGCGATCGCCATGCCGGCCGAATAGCCGTAGATCAGCACCTTGACCGAGAACCAGATCTTGCCCGGCAGGTCGCCCTGGACGAGGTCGTGCCAGAGCCGCATCGCGGCCGAGGTGAAGCGCGGGAACATCAGCGGCTGCACGTCGAACAGGACTGTATAGGCCTGCCACACGACGATCAGGCCGAGCAAAACGGTGGCCTTGCGCACGCCATTGATATTCCAGATCTTCTCGACGACAGAGAGTTCGCGTGCGACGTCGCCGGTGTGCGCGTCGCCGATACTCTGGTTTTCGAATTCCGGCCGGATGACCAGATCGGGGAGCGATTTCTGCGTGCTCATGACGACTGCATCCCCCAGCGCCGTACCGTGCGCACTTCGATGTTGGTGAAGATGATACTCTCGACGAAGACGCCGACCAGGATGACCGTGAACAGCCCTGCGAATACCGCCGGAATCTGCATTTCCATCTGGCTCGAGAAGACGAACCAGCCGAGACCGCCCGATTGCGTACCGGAGGTGTCGGCGATGGCGCCGCCGAACACCAGTTCCGCCGCGATCAGCGTGCGCCAGGCATAGGCCCAGCCGATCTTGAGGCCCATCAGGATCGACGGGAAGGCGGCCGGGATCAGCAGCTTGGTGACGTAACTGACGCCGCGTAGGCCGTAATTGCGCCCGACCATGCGCTGCGTGTCAGAAACGCCCATGAAACCCGTGTGCGCGTTCAGCGCCACCGGCCAGATGACCGAATGCAACAGCGTGAAGACGATGGAGCTGGCGCCGAGCCCGAACCACAACAGCGCCAGCGGCAACAACGCGATGGCCGGCAGCGGGTTGAGCATGGCGGTCAGCGTCGACAGCGTATCCGAACCGAAACGGGTCATGATCGCCGCCGTGGTCAGCAGCGTCGCGATGACGAGGCCGATGGCGTAACCGGAGATCAGGAGCTTCAGCGAGTTGAAGATCATGATCAGCAGTTCGTCGTTGACCAGCGAGTCGTAGAGCGCCGCCGCCGTGTCGGAAAACTTGGGCAGGATCAGTTCGGACACTCCGGAGATGCGCGTGTACATCTCCCAGGCCACCATCAGCGCCAGCAGGATCGAGAACTTGCGCACACTGTCCATGTCGGACAGCTTCTCGAACAGCGACAGCTTGCGCGCGACGTCGGCCTTGCCCGCGGCACCGATGCCGTCGGCCTCGTATTCGGCGCGTACGACGATCTCAGGCGCGTTGGTCATCCGCCGGCGCCCTCGTGCGACGTCACCAGTTCGTCTTCGAGAATGCGGTCGGCGAACAGCATGTTATGAATCTTCTGCTGCAGGGCCGCGAAGTCGGGCTGGCCGACGTTCGAGTGGTTGAGGTGATGCGCATTGAGCTCGGCCTTGACCTGGCCCGGGTGTGGCGACAGCACGAGAATGCGCGACCCGACGATCAGCGCCTCCTCGATGGAGTGGGTGACGAACAGCACGGTGAAGTGCGTGTCCTCCCAGAGCTGCAGCAGTTCCTCCTGCATCTGCAGGCGGGTCAGCGCGTCGAGCGCGGCAAACGGTTCGTCCATCAGCAGCACGTCCGGCTCCATGGCCATGCCGCGCGCGATCGCGACACGCTGCTTCATGCCGCCCGAGAGCATGTGCGGGAAGGTGTTCTCGAAGCGGTCGAGCTTGACCTTCTTGATGTAATCCATGGCGATGTCGTCGGCTTCCGACTGATTGGTGCAGCGGCCGCCGTTTATCAGCGCGAAGGTGATGTTCTGCTTCACCGTCTTCCACGGCAGAAGCTGGTCGAATTCCTGGAAAACCATGACCCGGTCCGGGCCCGGTTCCCTGATTTCGTGGCCCTTGAGCCGCATCGTGCCCTCGACCGGCTTTAGGTAGCCGGCGACGCCCTTGAGCAGCGTCGACTTGCCGCAACCCGAGGGTCCGAGCAGGACAAAGCGGTCGGCCGGGTAGACCTTGAAGCCGACCCGATAGGTGGCCGTAATCAGGTGTTCCTTGGTTTTGTACTGAAGCGTGACACCGTCGACATCGAGAATCGGGTCAACGGCGGCCGCGGCGGACGAACCCGCCGCGGCCTGGATACCGTCATTCATTGATCAGCTACCACTCAAGTCGTAGTTGTTTTCCCAGTAGTAGTCCTTCCAGCTGCCCGGCATGTTCTTGATCGCCTTGATGGAGTGCATGAACTTGGCGAACTCCATGGTGCGCTGGGGCTGCGTCGTGTAGTCGATCTCCTTGGTGTCGCCGACCATGGCCTCGATGTCTTCGAGCTTCAGCTTGGACTTGGTGAACGACTTGTAGAGCGCTGCGCCACGCTTGAGATCGGCCTTGATCCAGTCGGAGGCCTTGCGGAAGCTGCTCGACACGCAACCGAAGAGTTTCGGGTTTTCGTTCTTCCACTTCTTCGTGTTGTAGAGCGCGACGGTCGAGTGCGGGCCACCGAGCACGTCATAGGACGAAAGAACCATGTGGGTCTTGCCGCTCTTCAGTTCCTGGTAGGAGAACGGCAGCGTGGCGAAGTGGCTCTTCACCGCCTGGCCGCCGGCGAGGATCGCCGCCACGGCGGACGGATGCTTCATGGAAACCGTCAGGTCGTCGAGTTTGTAGGCCTGATCGGCGCCCCACTTCTTGGCCGCCGCCATCTGCAGCACCACGGCCTGGATCGAGACCTTCACGGACGGCGTCGAGATCTTGTGATCCTGCAAGCCGACGTAGTCCTCGAGCTTCTTGATCTTGGCGTCGTTGGTGATCAGCTTGAGCGGCATCCCCGAAAGCTGGCTGATCGCGCGCACCTCGATGTCGGTGCCCTTGGTCTTGTCCCAAAGCTTGAGCAGCGGGCCGATGCCGCCGGCGCCGAAGTCGACGTTACCGGACAGCAGCGCCTGGTTGATCGCGGCGCCGCCGGAAAACGCCTGCATGGTGACCTTGATGTCGCCGAGGCCGGCTTCCTTGGCACAGGCCTGAACCATCTTCTTGTCGACGACGACCTGCTGCGGCAGGTAGAGCAGGCCGAACTGCTGGGCGAACCGGACCTGGGCGGCTTCCGCGTGGGCCGGCTGGGCGGCAGCCACCGCGAGCGCGGAGGCGACCAACCCGCCGACGGCGACGGTGCCGAGTTTGCGGGCAACTGAGATATTAGACATTTCTGCATTCCTCCCAAGTTTGGATTGTAATGACGGGATTACCATTCAGTGATGATTGGTCGGCAGTTTGTTGCCTATCCCATCGCATTGCAAATCAATTCCAGGACGTTTCCCGGCCGCGGCGCGCCGTTCGGCGCATCGCGCATGGTAATTGATCTTGTTGTCTGGGAGCCCGGTTTCACGTCGCCGATCTTGGCAGCGATGGCCCCTTCCCCCACAGACAAAGTGAGTATCCCTGGCAGAAATATTAATGAAAGAAAAAAATTCTTATAAATTTCTTAAATATTTCTTATAATGATCCTGCTGCCGCCAACACCCCGCAAGCCCAGTCATGTCCATCCGCCGTCTGCGCACCCTCATCGCCATCGCCGAACACGGCAACTTCGGCCTCGCGGCCGATGCCGTCTCGATTTCCCAGGCGGCGGTCAGCCTGCAGATGAAGGCGCTCGAACAGGACCTCAAGGTGACGCTGTTCGACCGCTCGTACCGGCCGCCGGCGCTCAATGCCGCCGGCCTCGCGCTGGTCGTCAAGGCGCGCGAGGCGGTCCGCGTCTATGACGAAATGCTAAGCTTCGCCGACGACGACGAACTTTCAGGCGAACTCGTACTGGGCGCCATGCCGGCGACCATGACCGGCGCCGTGCCGCGCGCGGTGAGTGCGCTCAGGCGCATCTATCCGCACCTGCGCATCCACGTGGTTCCGCTGCACGCCATCGAGCAGTTGCCGCAGCTCGAGCGCGGCCTCTTGGATACCGGCATCATCACGCAGCTTCCATACCTTCCCGACAATCTGGAATACCGCGCCTTCGCCGAGGAACCGCTGATCCTGCTGGCGCCGCCCGACACGCCACCGGCCTCGGCGCGCGAGCTGCTCGAGACGCAGCCGTTCATCCGCTTCGACCGCAACCAGCGCGTCGGCCAGTTGATCGACACGTGGCTGCGCGCCGAGGGTATCCAGGTCAACGAGCTGATGGAACTCGACACCATCGAGTCCGTCTCCAACATGGTCTACTACGATCTCGGCGTCACCATCGTGCCCGCACCCTGCGTGGCGCCGCCCAACCCGCTGCCGCTCAGGCGCCTGCCGCTCGGGCCCGGGGCGCCGAAACGCGTGCTCGGCCTGTTGACGCGCCGCGATAGCGCCAAGTCGCGGTTGGTGACCGTGCTGAACGACCAACTCGTCAAGCTTGTCGAAAGCGAGCGCGCGCAGTCTAATGGCCCGGAACGGCAACCCAGGGAGTAACCGCCGTGAAGATCACCATCCTCGGCACCGGCACGCCGGCGCCATCGCTGAAGCGTGCGTGCTCGGGCTACATGGTCGAGGTCGAGGGTGACCTGATCGTCATGGACCACGGCCCCGACGCGCACCGGCGCCTGCTCGAGAGCGGTAAACGCGCCAGCGACGTGACGCACGCCTTCTTCACCCACCTGCATTACGACCATTGCCTGGACTACTCGCGTCTGGTTTTGCAGCGCTGGGACATGGGCGCGGGCAAGGTGCCCGAGTTGCAGGTCTACGGCCCAAAGCCGATGGCGCACATGAACGAGCTGCTGTTCGGTGCCAATGGCGTCTGGGACCCGGACCTGAAGGCGCGCTGCGGCCACCGGCTGAGCCTCGACATCTACGAGCTCAGGGGCGGCGAGTTGCCGCGCCGGCGGCCGGATCCGAAAGTACGGGAAATCGCGCCCGGCGACGTCGTCGAGACGGCGAACTGGCGCGTTACCGTGGCCGAGGCGAGCCACGTGCAGCCCTACCTCAACTGCAACGCCTACCGGCTCGATTGCGACGCCGGCTCGATGGTTTACACCGGTGACTCGGGCAGCGTCTGCGGCGACATCGTCGACCTCGCCCAGGGCTGCGACGTGCTCATCCACATGACCCACTACGAAGCCGGCACCGAACCCTCGCCCGAGTACCGCGCCGGCTGCGGATCACACCTGGACGTCGCCCAGGTCGCCAAGCAGGCCGGCGTCGGCACGCTGGTGATCTCGCATGTGCTCGAGCGCATCGACCGGCCGGGCATCCGCGAACGCCTGCTCTCCGAGGTCACCGACGTGTTCGAAGGCCGCGTGATCTGGGCCGAGGACCTGATGGAGATTCCCGTCGGCGCCGGCACGGCCAAGGCGGCGGCGCCGAATCGCAAGGCGGGGTCCGCCCACCAGGAGTGGTGATCCGCCTCAGGCCCGGCGGACCGCCATCGGCATGGCGCGGCGCGCGGCACGGCCGAGCATCCACGCCGGCACGAAGGCGATCACGAAGGCGAAGCAGATGTGGGTGAAGCTGTCCTGGAAGCCGAACGTCCGCGCCTGGGCGTAGACCACCGCGCCCAGGTAGTTGAGCGCGCCGCCGTGCAAGGCCGCGTCCGGCACGCCGCCGGCCGACAACAGCTTCGAGATCATGTCGAGCACCTGCAGGCTTTGGGTGTTCGACGAAGTCTGCGTCGCGGTCAGCAAATCGGCGTGGTGCGCCGTCTGCATCTCGATGGTGACGGCGGTGATGTTGACGCCGAAGGCGCCGCCCATCTGGCGAATGAAGTTGTAGGTGCCGGCCGCCTGGTTGAGCTTGTCGGCGGGCACCGTGGTCATCGCCACCTTGCCCATGTTCGGGTTGACGATGCCGATGGCGCCGCGGCTGAGCATGGCGAACAAGGCGATGGTCCAGTAGGGCGTGTTCACGTCCATGCCGGCCATCAGCGCCGCGGCGGCGGCGAAGATGATGCAGCCGGCCATGATCGGATAGTGCGAGGCGACCGTATCGGCGAGCCGGCCCGAGACCGGAATCAGGGTGACGAGCACCATGCCGGCCGGAATGATGACCAGGCCCGCCTGTGTCGGCGTGAAACCCTGGACGGTCTGGACGAACACCGGAATCGAGTAGTTGGTGGCGAAATTGCCCATGCCGAAGCAGAACGCGATCAGCATGGCCGAGGTGAACTGCAGGTTGCCGAACAGGCTGACGTCGAGCAGCGGGTTCTTGGAGTGGAGCTGTGCGCAGACGAACAGCAGCGCCGCGATGACGCCGGTAGTGAAGACGATCAGCGTCTGATCCGACGACCAACCCCAGCGCTGTCCGTTGCCGATGGCGCTCATGACGCAGAACAACGCCACCGACAGCAGCAGGTAGCCGGACCAGTTGAACGCCGGCAACCGCCACGAGAACGGCTTCGACGGCATGAACACGATGCCCATCAGGAAGGCGAGCCCGACCAGCGGCAGCGGCACCACGAAGATGTGGCGCCACGACAGCGTATCGATGGCCAGTCCGCCGACGAACGGCCCGAAGCTCGGCGCCAGTGTCACGCCCATGCCGTAGATGCCGACCGCGAGCCCACGCCGCTCGGGCGGAAACACGGCGACCCCGGTGGCCATGGTCAGGGGCTGGATCAGGCCGGCGGCGAAGGCCTGCGTGGCACGGCCGGCGATCCG
>JAYNJY010000017.1:17798-22598 GCA_038110665.1 Rhodospirillaceae bacterium
CCCCGTCGACGCCTCCCCGGCGGCCGCTGACGAGCCCCCGCAGGAACGTGGTGCGCTGACCGAAAGCCCTGACCGCCCAGCAGTAGAGCAATTGGCTCGCCACCATGGTCGCCAGGAACGCCGTCGCCGCCCACTGCGCCAGGTCCTGGCCGACGCCGAAGGCGCCCATGATGCTCGGCACCGCCACGTTGACCATGGTCGACGACAAAACCATGGACATCGAGCCGATCAGCCCGGCGACGGTGACGAGCCAGCGATAGGCCGGTCCGTATTGCCTGAACATCGCCTCGATGGCGGGATTGGCGTCACTGGCTGGTGGCAATATTGACCTCGACCATCATACCCGGCCTGAGCCGCCCCTCGCGTTGATCGATGGCGATACGCACCGGCAGGCGCTGCGTGATCTTGGTGAAGTTGCCGCTCGGGTTCGGGCTCGGCAGCAACGCGAAAGCGCTGGTCGCGGTGCTGCCGATGCGCTCGACCCTGCCCTTGAAGGTCTCGTCGGGATAGGCATCGATCTCGACCGAAACGTCCTGGCCAACCTTGAGGCGGCGCACGTGCGTCTCCTTGACGTTGGCCTCGATCCAGATGCGGCTGGGATCGTGCACCAACATCAGGCGCTGGCCCGGCGTCACGTATTCTCCGGCCTCGACGAAGGCGCGATCGACGACGCCCTCGATCGGGCTCTTGATGGTGCGGTCCTCGAGATCGAGTTGCTGGCGGCGGATCTTGGCGCCGATCTCAGCTTCGCGCTTGGTCAGCACGGCGAGCGCGCCGGCCAGCACTGCGAGCCGCGCACGCTCGGCCTCGGCCTCCTTCACCTTGGCCTCGGCGCGCTCCAGGTTGGCGCGCGCGATGCGGTGTTCGCGCTCGATGCGCTGCAACTGGGTCTCTGACTGGTCCAATTGGCGACGCGACGCCACCTTCTGCTCGAACAGTTGCCGATTGCGCTCGAGATCGCGCCGGGTGAGGTCGAGCTGCGGATTGAGGCTGGAGACCGTGACCTTGGCGGCGTCGAGTTCGGAACGGACCGAAAGCAGGTGGCTGTCGGTCTGCTGGCGGACCAGCTCCTGCTCGGCCTTGAGCCGCACCTTCTCGGCGCCGACGGCATCGAGCTGGGCACGCATCTCGTCGAGCACGATGCGCGCCTCGCGCGCGTCGATGGCGACCAGCGTGGTGCTGGTGCCGACCATCATGCCCTCGCCGGCCGGCACGTTGGCGACCCAGCCGGCGACGCGGCTCGAGATGGTCACCATGTCGGCCTGGATGCGGGCGTCCTCCTCGTGCAGGAAATTGAGCCGCTTGTCGAATTCGCGGTAGCCGAAAACGGCGCCGAGCACGAGCACGATGACGAGGCCGATCAGCGTCGCCGGCGGGCGGCGGCGCTGAATCTCGACCGGCTCGGTGGCGGCCGGTTCCTGTTCCCTGGAACCGGGGGTTTCCGATCTCGGCATTGCTGGCATCCTCCCGCGGGTCCGGCACACGTAGCCGGCACCCCGTCGACGCATTCTCTACCCGGCCATGGCGGATTGCAACGAATCTGAAATATCAGCCGAGCGAGTCGCGCAACCGGTGGGCGCGCCGCAGGTTCTTGCCGACGACGCCGACCGCCACGGCCTGGTTGCGCTCCTCGTAGATCGCCAGCGCCGCGTCGAAATGGGCGATCGCCGCGGTCAGCATGGCGCGGTCGCTGGTGCGCTTGGCCAGCGGGAACACCGCCGAGCCGAGGCCGTTCGACGCCTGTGTCCATTGCAACGGATGCATCCGCCGGTCGCTGTCGTCGAGCACTTCGCGCAGCACGGCGACCGCGTCCTCCAGTTCCTTGGCGCCCAGGTTGATGCTGCCGGCGGTGGCCAGCGCCGTGCCCTTGAGGTTCATGGTCTCGTGCCAGCGGCGGCGGTCGCGTTCCTTGGTGAAGACGCGGAGTGCTGCGTCGAGGGCGGCGACGGCGCGAGCGGTCTTGAGGGTGTCCGCGACACGCCGCGTATAGGCCTGGTCGCGGTCGTTCTTGAAAGCCGCCACCAGCACCTTGACCGGCTCGGTCTCGCTCAGCGCCATCGCCGCCGGTTCGGCGCCGGCGGCATCAGCAGCCCTGGTCGGGGCGGCGGCCGACGGGGGCGATTCGAACAGCGGAGCATGCAAGGGCTTGGATGAGGCCTCGGGCGCCTGTTCGTCGGACGCATCATCCGTCGGCGCCGGCTTAGCGCTCGGCGCGCGCAAGGGACCGAGCAACGCCTCGATCAACCTGGCAAGCCACGACATGGGTTTGCCCAGCCCCTTCCGCCCCCAAGACGGTCCCGGTGAAAATTGTGCGAACCTTCCGCGCCACCGTCAAGCCGGCGGCACGGCCGGACGGCGTCATTTACTCAATTGGTAAAGGCCGCGCGCGATTTCACCCTCGAGCGGGAAGGAAAGCATGCCCATGACCGAGTAACCGAGTAGCCAGGGCATGGCGTAGAAGCGGAACAGGAAGAAGAACCAGGCGACGAAAAGCGGCACCATGATCGGCACCAGGAAGCCCGGCGTGATCGGCCGAAACACCCGGATCACCGGGTCGGTCAACTTGACGAAGATTCGCATGAAGAAGAACGAGCTGTCTTCGGGAAGGTAGATGTTCATGGCCGACCGGCCGATCAGCGACCACATCGTCATGCCGAGGATGTAGTCGACGACGATGACCCAGAGCGGCAGGAAACTTAGGGACTCTTCCATGCGTTCGGCCTTCCAGCAAACGGTCGACGGGCGGGCTTTATGGCAGCGCCGGCGCGAGAAATCAATGGACCCCGCGGGGCCGGTCGTGGGCAAGAAAAAGGGGGCGGATAACTCCGCCCCCTTCTCGTAAGTCGGGATTTCGGTTTAGTGCTCCTTGGCCAGAATTTCCTTACCGGAAGGAACACGAACCTCGTCCACCATGTCCTGGATTTCCTTGCTCGGCGCCGGCGTCATCAGCGACACCACCACCATGGCAACAAGGCTGACCGCGGCACCGATGATGCCGAAGCGGAGATGGTCGATACCCATCCACAGCTCCATGCCGCCCCAACGCACCGCATAGAGGTACGCCGTGCCGGCGCCGAAGCCGAAGACCATGCCTGCGATGGCACCCGCCGTGTTGGCGCGTTTCCACCAGACACCGAGGACCAGCGGGAAGAACAGGCCGGACATGGCAAAGTCGAAGGCCCATGCCACGGCACCGAGAATTCCCGTTAGTCTGAGACTGGCGATGAACGCACCAGCAGCACCGATGACGATCAGCAGCACGCGGGCCACGATCAGGCGATGCTTGGTGTCGGCGCTCGGGTCGATGATCTTGTAGTACAGATCATGGCTCAACGCGTTGGCGATGGCGAGCAGCAAGCCGTCCGCCGTCGACATGGCGGCGGCCATACCACCGGCCGCGACCAGACCGGAAATCACGTACGGCAGGCCGGCGATTTCCGGCGTTGCCAGCACGACGATGTCGGCCCGCATGAAGAACTCGTTGAGCTGCAGGATGCCATCCTTGTTGAAGTCCTGGATGTACAGCATCTTCACCTGCATCCAGTTCTTCACCCAGGCGAGGTCGGCAACGGCAGCGTAGGACTTGCCGATGACGGCCGTCGGCAGGTTCGGGTCGATCAGCTGAAGCTTGGTCAGCGTCGCCAGAGCCGGCGCGGTGAAGTACAGGAGGAAGATGAAGAACAGCGAGTAGGCGACCGACTTCCGCGCCTCACGCACGCTCGGCGTGGTGAAGTAGCGCATCAGGATGTGCGGCAGCGATGCCGTGCCCATCATCATACAGGCAGCCAGGGTGACGAACTTCCAGCTGTCCATGCCGCCCTTCGGATCGAAGTGCGGCGTCTTGAGCGTGGCGACACCGCCGAACGGTGCCTTGCCGGCCGCAGCCGCGCCGAGCCCGATCGCCGGTTCCAGTTCCTGGATTCGATACACCGCGTCACCGTAGGAGAAGTGCGGGATGATACCGAAGCCCTGCTTGTTGGACATCCAGATAACCGGGATCAGGTAGGCGATGATCAGCACGATGTACTGCGCCACCTGGGTCCAGGTGACCGCGCGCATGCCGCCGAGCATGGAGCAGAGCAGAATGCCCAACAGGCCGATCCAGACGCCGACGCCGAACGGGATGTGCAGCGCGCGGGCGGCGATGGTGCCGGTGGCGTTGATCTGCGCCGTCACGTAAGTGAAGGACGCCACCACGAGCACGATTACCGCGCAGAAACGCGCCAGATTGCCGCCGTAACGGGTACCGATGAAGTCCGGCACGGTATAGCAGCCGAACTTGCGCAGGTACGGCGCCATCAGCGAGTTGACCAGCACGTAACCGCCGGTCCAGCCCACGATGAAGCCCAAGTAGCCGTAACCGCCGAAGTAGATGCCGCCGGCCAAGGCCACGAACGACGCGCCGGACATCCAGTCCGCCGCGGTCGCCATGCCGTTGTAGAGCGCCGGCACCTCGCGGCCCGCCACGTAGTAGGCGTCAACCTGCATGGTACGCGAAAGCCACCCGATGGCGGCATAGATGACGATGGTGAAGGCAACGAACAGGATACCGATGGTATCGGCGGACGCGCCCATTTTCTCGAGGATCGCCATCAAAAGGATGAAGATGACGAATCCGCCGGTGTACAAGCCGTACACTCGGCCGAGATTGTCTGTGAACTTTCCTTGGATCATTGATCTGGCCTCCGGTTAATTCGAGCCGCCCATGCCGGCTTCATCATCGATTTTGTCCTGCTGCCAATTCTGGAAGAAGATCAGCAACACGAAAATGATGAGCGAACCCTGCACCGGGAAGTAGTA
>JAYNJY010000018.1:0-14454 GCA_038110665.1 Rhodospirillaceae bacterium
AGTTGTCATCCTCCGGACCGCCGGCGCAGAAGGTGCACTTGTCCATCTTGCCGCGCGAACCGTAATTACCCGCCTGAGGATACTGCGGTGCACCGAACGGACAAGAAAAGAAGCAGTAGCCGCACCCGATGCAGAGATCCTTAGAGTGCAGCACCACACCTTCCTCGGTCTGGTAGATGCAATCCACCGGGCAGACCGCGATGCACGGCGCGTCGGAGCAGTGCATGCAGGCCACCGAGATGGACCGTTCACCGGGCTTGCCATCGTTGATGGTGACCACCCGGCGGCGGTTGATGCCCCACGGCACCTCGTGCTCGTTTTTGCACGCGGTGACGCAGGCGTTGCACTCGATGCAACGTTCGGCATCACAAAGGAACTTCATTCTAGCCATGACTTGACCTCCTTAAGCTCACGCTGCCGCGATACGGCAAAGCGTGACTTTGGTTTCCTGCATCTGCGTCACGGAGTCATATCCGTAAGTACCGCACATGTTCGACGCTTCACCCAGGACATAGGGATCCGTACCGGACGGGTACTTCGACCGCAGACTTTGACCTTGCCAGTGGCCACCGAAGTGGAACGGCATGAACACGGTGCCGGCGCTCACGCGTTCGGTGACGAGGGCCTTGACCAGGACCTTGCCACCTTCCGGCGAGTGCACCCACATGTTCGAACCGTCCCTGATGCCGGCGTTGTTGGCATCGACGGGGTTGACCTCGCAGAACATGTCCTGCTGCAATTCGGCCAGCCACTTGTTGGAGCGGCTCTCGTCGCCACCGCCCTCGTACTCGACCAGACGGCCCGAAGTGAGAATGGTCGGGAAGTCCTTGGAGAAGTCCTTCTTCTGAATGGACTCGTAGAGGGTCGGCAGGCGGTAGGCCTTCTTGTCCTTGTACGTGGCGTACTTGGCGAGAAGGTCGCGCCTCGGCGTGTAGAGCGGCTCGCGATGCAACGGCACCGGATCGGGGAACGTCCAAACCACGGTCCGCGCCTTGGCGTTGCCGAAGGGCGCGCAGCCGTGCTTGATGGCGACCCGCTGGATACCGCCCGAAAGGTCGGTCTTCCAGTTGGTCTTGTCACCCGCCACCTTCTCGATCGCCGCACGTTCCGCGTCGGTCAGATCCTTGTCCCAGCCGAGCTTCTTGAGCATCGCCATGGTGAACTCGGGATAGCCGTCCTTGATCTCCGAGCCGACCGGATAGGAGCCCTCGGCAAGCAGGTTGGAGCCGTTGCGCTCGACGCCGAAACGCGCCCGGAAGCAGAGACCGCCTTCGGCCACCGGCTTCGAGGTGTCGTACAGCACCGGCGTGCCCGGATGCTTGAGTTCCGGCGTGCCCCAGCACGGCCACGGCAGACCGTAGTAGTCGCCGCTGACGGGACCGCCCTTGGCGAGCAGAGTGGTCTTGTCGAAGGTCGCTTGGTGCTTCATGTGGGCGCGCATACGCTCCGGCGACTGGCCGGTGTAGCCGATGGTCCACATGCCCTTATTAAATTCGCGGGTAACGTCCTCGATCAAGGGCTCGTCCTTGTTGACCTTGATGTGTTTGAACATTTCCTTGTCGAAGCCAAGCTTCTTCGCGAATTTGTACAAAATGACGTGGTCCGGAAGCGACTCGTAAACCGGGTCGACGACTTTTTCGCGCCACTGAAGCGAGCGGTTGGACGCGGTCACCGAACCATAGGTCTCATACTGCGTCGATGCCGGCAGCACGTATACACCGTCCTTGCGGTCTGGAATGACGGCAGCAAAGGTCGGGACGGGATCGATGACGACCATCAGATCGAGCTTTTCCATCGCTTTCTTCATTTCCGGCAGACGGGTCTGCGAGTTCACGGCATGCCCCCAGAGAACCATCGCGCGAAGGTTATCCGGCTGATCGATGTTCTTCTTGTCCTCGAGGATGCCGTCGATCCAGCGGCTGACCGGGATGCCGGCGGAAGACATCAACTTCTTGGAGGCGAAACGCTTCGCCAGCCACTCGTAGTCGACGTCCCAGACGCGGGCCCAGTGCTTCCACGAACCGACGGCCAGGCCATAGTATCCTGGCAGAGTGTGGGACAGCACACCAAAGTCGGTCGCGCCCTGCACGTTGTCGTGACCTCGGAAGATGTTGGCCCCGCCACCCGAGGTGCCGATGTTGCCCAAGGCGAGCATCAGGACACAGTAGGCACGGGTGTTGTTGTTGCCGTTGGTGTGCTGGGTGCCGCCCATGCACCACACGATGGTACCGGGACGGTTGTTGGCCAGCGTACGCGCGACGCGCTTGAGCTGGGCACCGGGAACGCCGGTGACGCGCTCGGTCTCTTCGGGCGTCCACTTCTTCACCTCGGCGCGGATTTCATCCATGCCCCAGACGCGCTGGCGGATGTACTGCTTGTCTTCCCAGCCATTCTCGAACACGTGGTAGAGAATGCCCCAGATCAGCGCGACGTCAGTGCCCGGGCGGAAGCGCACGTACTCGTTGGCGTGCGCGGCAGTACGGGTGAAGCGCGGATCGCAGACGATGAGCGCGGCGTTGTTCTGCTCCTTCGCCTTGAGGATATGCTGGACCGCGACCGGATGGGCCTCGGCGGGGTTGGAGCCGATAAGGAACATGGCACGCGAGTTGTGCATGTCGTTGTAGCTGTTCGTCATGGCGCCGTAGCCCCAGGTGTTGGCGAC
This sequence comes from Rhodospirillaceae bacterium, assembly GCA_038110665.1. GTDB lineage: Bacteria > Pseudomonadota > Alphaproteobacteria > Rhodospirillales > Casp-alpha2 > TMED8. The sequence continues at coordinate 2,663 of JAYNJY010000018.1, forward strand.
ACCCGCGACCGTGGTCGAGTGACAGATACGCGCCTGGTGGTCGCCGTTGTTGGAACCCCAGAACGCATAGAACTTGCGGAACAGGTAGGCCTGCTCGTTGTTGAACTTGGCGGAACCCAGCCAGTAGACCGAGTCCGGACCGGAGCTCTTGCGGATTTCGAGCATCTTGTCGCCGATCTCGTTGATCGCCTGGTCCCAGGTGATCTTCTGCCACTTGCCACCCGAAAGCTTCATCGGGTAGCGCAGGCGCCGCTCACTGTGGGCATGCTCGCGCACGCTCGCTCCCTTGGCGCAGTGAGCACCAAGATTGAACGGACTGTCGAAACCGGGCTCCTGACCGACCCACACGCCGTTGGCCACTTCACCGATAACGGTGCAGCCGACCGAGCAGTGCGTGCAGACGGACTTGACCTGCTTCATGTTTTTCGTCGCAGCAGCGGCTTTCGCCGGTTTGGCGACGCCCAACGGCGTCGCGGCCGCAAGCGCGGCACCGCCAGCAGTGATACCGGCGCGTTTTAGGAACGCGCGGCGGTCCATCGAACCGCCGATCACCCCGGCCAGGGCCTTCTTCAAACGGGGGCCTCTCGCTACCCCGTCGCTCCTTTTGGTGAGCATAAAAAAGTCTCCTCTTGGTTTGTGGGTTTAAACCGTTTGGACGGGTTAAAAGCGCGCCAGCTCGTAGTAAGTCCTGACGTGCTCGGTCTCGCGATATGCGCCTTGCTTGCGCACATCGCTGGCCGCCGCCTCGACGCGTTTTCCGGAAAGCGCGACCGCCGCGGCGCCCGCGGCAGCGCCGGTCACACCGGCCGCTCTCAGAAAATCACGACGGGACGTCTCGGTCTTTTGGTTTGCCATTGCTGTCTCCCTCGCTAGTGGTTTCTCCCAACCGTGACGCCATGGCGAGCGTCCCGGCTGCCGGCCGCCTCGGCCGGCCTTGGTCTTCACGGCCGCTTCAAGCCGCCATCTCGAACGCCTCCGCCTCGAGCACGAGGAACAACCTCGCGAGCGCGGCGAGCGGCATGTAGAGCGCCGCCGATTCGGCGGCCTCCAGATCTGCGAACATCATCCCCGCCCATGGCGCGATGTGCTTGCGGAAGAAACTCTGTTGGCGTGCGGCGCCGCCGGGCCGGCCGAAGGCGCCGGTGATCAGCCCGTGCATGACCTCGCACAGGAACGCGATGTGATCCTCCGGTTCCGAGTTGTGGCCGGAGCGCTCGATGCCGATCTCCATCAGATCGGCGCGCAGGTCGGCCAGCGGCTTCTCGTAGACGAAGCCGGTCAGGTAGTAGGAGGCGTAGGGGTGAATGTCGCCGCCGGCGCCGTGGCCGTAGAACAGCTTGGTGTATTCCTCGGCGGCGCGTCCCACGGGCGTCCGCACGGCGACGGCGCCCAGGTTGGCGAGCGCATCGCCGATCGCGGTGCCGTCGCCGGCACCGTTCAGGCCGCGCAGGATTTCCATGGTGTCGTCAGAGGGCGGTTCGGTCAGCATGCGCGCAAGCATGCCGTAAATGTTGGCGCGGAACACATCCTCGCCATCGACAATCGCATTCGTGTTCATGCCGTTGTCGTTTTGCTGCGGGTCACGCGCAGTGACGGTCATTCTTCCTCCCAACTCAGGTAACCGGTCTCGATTTTCGAAAATTTTTCCCGCTTTCGCCGGCTCCCAAACCGGACAACGGGCACCGCTTGCCTGTTTCTGCGATTATCCCTTTCGCGGCCCTTGCCTGTCAATGGAATTCGGGGATGCCGGCCCCAGGCAAGTGGCCGGAAACTCTTAAATTTTCTACGGTTATGTCAAATTTAACATAATGATTTTTCGAGCGTTTTCACATTCAAAATTGTTTAACTGACGTTGTTTTCCGGGGCTCGCGGCTGCCTTGATTGAAAAAACCACTTTTCAAGGAAAATCGAGGCCTCGGTTCGCACCATGGCGCGCCGGTCAACTTTGTGACTTTTGACGAAAATGTGAATAAAGCTGTGCCAAATGCTCACAAATGGCTAACCGGCCTCGTCCACCTTGCAGGTCGGAACGGCCGCCGGGGCTTCGGCGGACTCCTCAACTTCCGTCTCGGCTGTCGTATCGCCGGCTTCGGTTTCGGCTTCGCTGGTGGTGTCGACCGCTTCCGTCGCTTCCTCGTCTTCGTCGGCGCCGTGGCCCTTGCCGACGCGGTAGATGGTGTCCTTGGCGACGTCGATCAGGGTGTCGATGACACGGTAGTTGAGATCGTAGTCGTTGAGACCGTCGAGGTGGCCGAACACCGGATCAGAGCGCCACAGCACGCTGAGCGCGCGCCGGCGGATGAAGTCCGGCACCTTGTCGGCGAGGAACGGCGTGAAATCCGAATCCTTGGTCAGGCTTTCGATCGGCGGCAGTTCGGCGACGACGGCGGCCTCCTCGGGTGTCAGTTCCCGCGCCTCTTCCGGTTCGATGGCGGCAACAGGCACGACCGGCGCCGGCCCGTCGTCGTCGCCGACCAGCGACGGCATCACAGGCGCCCGATGGCGACGGATGGCGGCGCCGCCGGGCAGCGCATTCGGATCGGGAACGGCATAGGCGGTCTCGGCCGGTGCCGGCGCCTCGGGCGCGTCGCCGCCATCGCCACCTTGGCGCTTGAGCCTGGACCAGCGGCTGAGACGGCCCTCGCGCAACGTCGGCCGGCCGGCATCATCGGCATCACTCATGCTCGCCGCCTCCCGGCTTGCCGCCGCGATCGCGCCGCGAGAAATCTCCCTTGCGCGGATCATAGGCCTTGCGCTGCTTGCGCTTCCTGAATGGCTGCTCGACGTGATGGGTATCGACGAAGGTCCGCACCCACGCCTCGATCTCGGCCGGCATGACGACACCCTCGACGACGTGTTCGCCGCTTTCAGTGTAGCTCTCCGCCTCGTAGGGACAGGCCGTTACCAGGAACGGCACCATGTCCGGCTCGTCCGCCTCCTCGCCCTTGACCAGCACGACGTAGACCTGCGCCGGCGTCGAGCTCAGGTTGGCGCGGTAGCCTTCCGTCTCGCCGCGGTGGAGTTCGATCTCCAGGGTGCCGGCGAGGAACTGGCTCCAGCCCTCGCCTTCGCGCATCAGCTGCCATTGGTTGGCGTCCTCGAGTGGCGGCGCGCCCGGAATGACGGCGATCGGATGCCAGGTGTAGTCGAGCCAGCGGTTGTCGGAATCGCGCCGTTCGATGACGACGCCGACGGAAAGCTTCTCGGACGTGGCGGCGCTGGCGTTCATGCCCGCGCACCCTCGAGGAAGCGCTCGGCCTCCTCCAGGTTTTCCGGATGGTTGACGTTGAAGAACGGGTCGAGGCCACCGACCGGATCGAACGGCACCTCGACCAGATCGAAGCCGGCGGTCCATCGGTCGATCTTGCGCATGTCGTCCTCGACCATGGCCCGGCGCAACTCCGTCCTGAGCGCCACTGGCCACAGCCCGAACACCGGATGGGTCCGACCGCCCGATGCCGCACAAGCCATTTCGGCACCGCGCTCGGCGACGGCGCCGAGCAGCCGCGCCACCAAATCGTTCGGCAGGAACGGCGCATCGGTTGCGAAGGACGCCACCCACTCGGCCTCGGGTGCGTTGGCGGCGGCCCATTCGAGCCCGGTCAACACGCCGGCGAGCGGCCCGGCGTAACCGTCGATGACGTCGTGCACGACCTCGAGGCCGTAGCTCCGGAACCGCGCCGGATCGCCGTTGGCATTGAGGATCAGCGTGCCGACCTGCGGCCTGACCGAATCGATCAGGCGATCGAGCAACGGCCGCCCGCCGAGCGTACGCATGCACTTGTCGCCGCCGCCCATGCGGCGCGCGAGGCCGCCGGCAAGCAGCACGCCGACCACCTTCGAGGTATCGACGGCCGTATCGCGCGCGGCGCTCATTCGTCCGCTCCCTTGCGGCGCAGGTGCTTCGGTTCGTCCTCGACGGCCGAGTTGTCGGCGTCGAAGCGGATGCGCCCTTCGCCGGCGAGCGCGATGAAGCGCCGGCCACGCGCGCGGCCGATCAGCGTCAGGCCGACCTGGCGTGCGAGGTCGACGCCCCAGGCGGTGAAGCCCGAGCGCGAGACCAGGATCGGAATGCCCATCTGCACGGTCTTGATCACCATCTCGCTGGTGAGGCGGCCGGTGGTGTAGAAGATCTTGTCCTCGCCGGTGACGCCGTGGCGGTACATGTAGCCGGCGATCTTGTCGACGGCGTTGTGGCGGCCGACATCCTCCATGTAGACCAGCGGCCGGTCCTTCGCGCAGAGCACGCAGCCGTGGATGGCGCCGGCCTCGAGATAGAGGCTCGGTGCGGTATTGATCTTCTTGACCAGGGCATAGAGCCACGACGTCCTGATCTCGGCGTCCTCAGGGAGCCGCGTCACCTCGAACTTCTCCATGACGTCGCCGAAGACGGTGCCCTGGGCGCAGCCCGACGTCAGCGTCTTCTTCTTCAGCTTCTCCTCGAAGTCGGTCTCGTCGGCAGTGCGCACGACGACGGTCTCGATCTCGGCGTCGTAATCGACGCCGGTGACGACGTCGTCCGGGCGCAGCATGTTCTGGTTGATCAGGTAGCCGAGCGCCAGGTATTCGGGATAGTCGCAGATGGTCATCATGGTGACGATCTCGCGGCCGTTCAAAAACAGCGTCAGCGGCCGTTCGACGGTGACCGACGTATCGGCCGGATTGCCGTCCTGGTCGACGCCGGAGACGCGTTCGGTCAGGCGCGGATCGGCCGGATCGGGAGCGATCCAGAACTCGCCTTCACCACTCGCCTTTTCGTGCTTGTCGCCGTCCATGTCCCCGCCAAATCCCTCGCCCCACAAATGGAGACGCGATGATGTCGATCCAAGCAACTTCATGCAAGCGCGCGCCGTACCGGTCGACGTCAATTCGCCGTGAAAACGGTAAATCTCCCGGTCATTCTCCTTGAGAAATCTGTTGAGGCATCTTGCCAGAAATCTTGCCAGAAAAAAAACTCGCCCTATTGTGGCGCCGGATGGTTATGTCGCCTGGGTCATAACGGATGAACGCACATGCATGATTTCGGATCTGCGTTTTCGGCGGCCGCGGCCCTGATCGCCGGGCTCGACGACCAGTTGATCGAGATCGTCTTCTTATCGCTTCGCGTCAGCCTGACCGCTGTCGGATTGGCGGCACTGGTCGGCCTGCCGCTCGGCGCGGCGGTCGCGCTGTTCAAATTCCCCGGCCGCATGTTCATCGTCGTCGTGCTCAATGCACTGATGGGCCTGCCGCCGGTCGTGGTCGGGCTGATCGTCTATCTGCTGCTGTCGCGCTCAGGCCCATTGGGCACGCTCGGCCTGCTGTTCACGCCGAGCGCCATGGTCATCGCCCAGTTCATCCTGGTGACGCCGATCGTCGCCGCCCTCGCCCGTCAGGTGATCGAGGACCTGTGGGCCGAATACGAAGAGCAGTTGCGTTCGCTCGGCGCCGGCCCGGCGCGCGCGCTCTCTGCCCTCTTGTGGGACGGCCGGTTCTCGCTGGTCACCGCCGTACTCGCCGGCTTCGGCCGGGCGTCGGCGGAAGTCGGCGCGGTGATGATCGTCGGCGGCAACATCGACCATGTGACCCGCGTCATGACCACATCGATTGCGCTCGAGGTCTCCAAGGGCGACCTCGCCCTGGCGCTCGGTCTCGGCCTGATCCTGATCACGCTCTCGGCGCTGGTCAACGGCGCCGCCTTCCTGATCAAGGAAGCGGCCCAGCGCCGCCAGGCATGAGGGTGGCGCCATGACCGCATCGATCCTGCCGCTCGAACTGAAGGACGTGAATTTCGAAGCGCGCGGCATGCGCCTGATCAAGGACATGAACCTCGTCTTCGAGGCCGGACCGCGCACCGCCGTGATCGGACCGAACGGCGCCGGCAAGAGCTTGCTGCTCCGCCTCTGTCATGGGCTGCTGAAGCCGAGCGCGGGTACGATATCGTGGCGGGCGTCACCCGGCGAGAATGCCGCCGAACACCAGGCCATGGTGTTCCAGCGGCCGATCCTGCTACGCCGTTCCGCCGCCGCCAACGTCGGCTACGCGCTCAAGCTCAAGGGCATCCGCGGCGCCGAGTGCCGCGAACGCATCGACGAGGCGCTCGGCCGTGCCGGGCTCCGCCGCTTGGCCGACCAGCCGGCGCGGCTGATGAGCTTCGGCGAGCAGCAGCGGCTCGCCTTGGCCCGCGCCTGGGCGCTCAGGCCGCAGGTGCTGTTCCTCGACGAGGCGACCGCCAGCCTCGACCCCGCCGCCACGCATGCCGTCGAGGAGATGATCCATGCCATCCACGCCGAGGGCACGCGCATCGTCTTGACCACCCACGACCTCGGCCAGGCGCGCAGGCTGTCCGACGAGGTCGTGTTCATGCATCGCGGCCGCGTGCTCGAACGCGCGCCGACGGCGAAGTTTTTCGAAGCGCCGGAAAACGACCTCGCCCAGGCCTTCGTCAAGGGCGAGCTGTTGTGGTGGCGCAAGCGCGAACTCGACGACAAGCCGCATCACATGCCGAAATACCGGCGCTAGCTGGATCTACCAACTCACTCGCCTCGGCTATCGGTTTCGACCGTCTCTTCCAGCCATTGCAGCAGGGGTTGCCCGGCGGCGTCGACGGCGGCGAGCGCCTTGCGGTAACGCTTCACCAACTCGCGGCCGAACGGCGTCAACTCGGCGCCGCCGCCACCCTCGCCGCCGACCTTGGTCTCGGTCACCGGCCGGCCGAGCGCGGCGTTTAGGGTATCGATCAGATACCAGGCACGGCGATAGGAAAGCCCCATCTTCTTGGCCGCGCGGGTGATGCTGCCCTCGGCCTGCAGCCGTTCGAGCAGCTCGATCTTGCCCGGCCCGATGACGCCGGCGCCGACCTCGACCCGCACCTTGAGGCTCGGCGCGAACGACTTTTCTCGCGATCTCCGCTTCGATTCCTTGCGCGCCATTGATGCAAAATCTCCGTCTTGATCCATCGTTATGTCAAAATTGACACAACGTCTGCAGACGCCTATAAACGCGAAACAACGATAACCCAACCTGGGAGGCACTCGAAATGGTTTTCCCCGCCATGCGCCGGACCGCATTGCTCAGCGTACTCGCCTTCACCTTTTCGCTGATTGTCGGCGCCGCCGCTGAGGCCGCAGACCGCTTCATCACCGTCGCCTCGACGACGTCGACGCGCAACTCCGGGCTCTATGACTACCTGCTGCCACTGTTCACCAAGGAAACCGGCATCGAGGTCCGCGTCGTCGCGGTCGGCACCGGCCAGGCGATCAAGCTCGCCGCCAAGGGCGACGCCGACGTGCTGTTCGTGCACCATCGCAAGTCGGAAGAGAAGTTCGTCGCCGACGGTTTCGGCGTGAAACGCTTCGACGTCATGTACAACGATTTCGTCGTGGTCGGGCCGAAATCCGACCCGGCCAGGGTGATGGGCTCCAAGGACACGGCCAAGGCCTTCGCCGCCATCGCCGCGGCCAAGGCGCCGTTCGCGTCGCGCGGCGACGACAGCGGCACCCACAAGAAGGAACTGTCGCTGTGGAAGGCCGCCGGCGTCGACGTCAAGAAGGCGAGCGGCTCATGGTATCGCTCGACCGGTTCCGGCATGGGCGCCACGCTCAACACGGCGTCCGGCATGAATGCCCACGCACTGACCGATCGCGGCACCTGGCTCAAGTTCGCCAACCGCGGCGATCTCGACATCGCGGTCGAGGGCGACAAGCGCCTGTTCAACCCCTACGGCGTGATCCTGGTTAATCCGGCGAAGTTCAAGCACATCAAGGCCAAGGACGGCCAGGCCTTCATCGACTGGCTGGTCTCCGACAAGGGGCAGAAGGCGATCGCCCGCTACAAACTCAAGGGCAAGCAGGCGTTCTTCCCGAACGCCAAGCCCGCGAGCGGATCGTAATCGACCCCGGCTTCGGCCGGGTTTGACGAGCCGATTAGCCCCGAGTGGACGGCGTGTGAGCTCCCCTCACACGCCGTCAACTACGATCATGTTTCCCTTCGACGCCGACTGGCGCAGCTTGAGCAGCGGTGCATAGGCATCCGACGAATGCCAGGCCTTGGCGGTCTCCGCGTCCTTGAACTTGAGCACGACGCAGCGCGCATACGGCCACTCGCCCTCCAGCACTTCCATGCTGCCGCCACGCACCACGAACTCGCCGCCGAACGCCTCGATCGTCGGCGCCACCTGCTTGCGGTAGGTGTCGTAGGTATCCGGGTCGGTGACGTCGACTTGCACGACGATATAGGCGGCCATGGCGCTTCCTCCCTGTTGGCGTTTCCGCGCCCGAGCTTATCCGCTGCCCCGATGGCGGCCAAGCGCACCTTGCGCCGATCCCCGCGCCACGTCATCCAAACACCGTTTCTCGGCCGGCAACGCCGCCCCTATTGACGCTCACGCAAAATTGCGGACACTCGGTGCAAGCATCCCTATATAAGGGAGCGGAGAGAGCAATATTCCCGAGCTGGGTGGCGTGACGCCCCGGCTCCGCAGCGGGAAGACAGGGAGTGGGCCGGGACACCGGCCGTGAAGGAAGCGCATGAAATTGAACGATTGGAACGTCCTCGTCTGTGATTGCGAGGGCACGATGGCCATTGACGCGGGCGCGCTCGGCAAGGCTTGCGGCGGCGATGCCCAGGCCGCGCACCAGCTCTGCCGCGCCGGCATCGACATCTTCGAGAACGCCGCCAGGTCGTCCGACCGGCTCTTGGTCGCCTGCACACAGGAAGCGCCACTGTTCGTCGAGGCCGCCGAGGGCATCGAGGCCGGCGCCGAAATCCGGTTCTGCAACATTCGCGAAAAGGCCGGCTGGTGCGCCGAAAAACCGGGCGGCGCCAGCCGCGACCTCACGGCCAAGATGGCCGCGTTGCTCGCCGAGGCTTCGCTTGAGATTCCCGACGCGCCGTCGGTCGCCATGGAATCCGGCGGCGAACTCCTGATCGTCGGCCCAGCCGAGACGGCCGTCGCCGCCGCCGGCAAGGTCGCCGAGCGTCTCGACGTTACCGTACTGATCACCGATCCCGGCGCCGACGACCTGCCGCCCCGGATTATGACCGTGCCCGTGTTCAAGGGCCGGGTCACCGGCGCCAGCGGACATTTCGGCGCCTTTGAACTGTCGGTCTCCGACTTCGAGCCGGCGAGCCCGTCGACGCGAAGCGGTTTCGGTTTCGACGGCGTCGGCGACAAGGGCCGGCTGGAGTGCGACCTGATCCTGGACCTTCGCGGCAGCGATGCGCTGTTCACCGCGCACGAGAAGCGCGACGGCTACTTCAAGTCGGACCCGGCCAACCCGGGCGCGGTCGCGGAAACCTTGCTCGAACTGATCGAACTGGTCGGCACCTTCGACAAGCCGCGCTACGTCGACTATGACGCCGCGCTCTGCGCGCACGGCAACTCCGGTATCGTCGGCTGCTCGCGCTGCCTCGACAACTGCCCGACCGGCGCGATCACACCGGCCGGCGACAAGGTCGCCTACGATCCCTTCGTCTGCGCCGGTTGCGGCACCTGCGCCAGCATCTGCCCGACGGGTGCTGCGAAATACATGCTCCCCGCCGGCGATGCGCTCTACGCGCGCCTGCGCACGCTGCTGACGACCTATCGCAAGGCCGGCGGCAAAGCGCCCAGGCTGTTGATCCACGACGGCGAGTGGGGCGAAGACCTGATCGCGCTGCTCGCCCGCCATGGCGACGGCCTGCCCGCGAACACCATTCCCTTCGCCGTCAACGCCGTGACCCAGCCCGGCCTCGAATTATTGCTCGCCGCTGCCGCCTACGGCGCGGCCGGCGTCAGCCTGCTCGCGGCACCGCATCAGCGCGGCGAGACCCAGGGTCTGGAGGGTGAAATCGCGCTCGCCAACCGCGTGCTCGATGGCCTCGGTTACGGCGACGGCCGCATCCGTCTCTTCGACGACGCCGATCCCGACGCGCTCGCCGGCGTGCTGCGCGAAGCGGTTCCCGACACGGTCATGCCGGCGGCCGAGTTCCTGGCCATGGGGCGCAAGCGTTCGATCATGGCGCAGGCCTTGAAGGCGCTGCACGAGAGCGCGCCCAACCCGGTCGAGGCCATCGCGCTCGAAGCCGGTGCACCGTTCGGCGCCGTCGTCGTCGACACCGCCGGCTGCACGCTTTGTCTCGCCTGCGTCGGCGCCTGCCCGACGGGTGCCTTGAAGGACAACCCGGACAAGCCGCAACTCTCCTTCGCCGAGGCGCAATGCGTGCAGTGCGGTCTCTGCAAGAACACCTGCCCGGAAAAGGTCATCTCCCTGGAGCCGCGCCTGAACTTCACCGCCGCGACGCTGACCCACCAAGTGGTCAAGGAAGAGGAGCCGTTCCAGTGCATCCGTTGCGGCAAGGACTTCGGCACGCGTTCGACCATCGAACGCATGGTGCAGAAGCTCGAGAACCACCCGATGTTCCAAAGCGCCGGCGGCACCGACCGGCTCAAGATGTGCGAGGACTGCCGCGTCATCGCCATCGCCACCGATGACGCGCAGCCGATGGCCTTCGGCACCGTGCCGGTGACGCGCACGACCGAGGACTATATCCGCGAACGCGATGCCGCCGGCGGCGATGCCGATGCCGACCTGATCGGCAAGCCCAAAGGCGAAGCGTAAGGGTGGCCTAGGCGCGGCGCCGAACGCTCGCGGCCAGCCCGATCCCGGAAAGCGCCATCAGAATCAGGGAGAGCTTGGTCCACAATACCTGGCCGGCATGGGTCCAGCCGTCGACGACGATCGGATAGGCGATTACGAAATGGCCGCTGATCGCGAAGGTGCGCGGATAATGCGCGAACCATGTCGCTTGGCGCAACTGCAGCACCGGCGTCGACAGCAACCGGTCCTTGAACAGGCTGACCCAGGTGTCGCCGTCGGCATGCCTGACGGTGAAGAAGTCCTTGAACGGCCCGTAGTCGATTGCGACCGAGCCCTGCTCGCCAGCCTTGTAGTGCTTGAGCAACTCAACCATGTCGAGGCCGGCACCAGTCTTTCGGTCGCGGATGATTGCGGCGCGTTGGGCGTCGACCAGTTGCCACTTGCCGGTCCTCGGGTTGAAAAATTCGGCGACCGAGTGGCCGTCGCCGGGCGGCCATCCCGACACCAGCAGGTGCCACTCGCGCGCCTTCAGGTTCTGCTTCCAGGCGGCGGCGATGAACAGTTGGGTCGCGTCCGTGCACTGGAACGCCTTGGCCTTGATCTCGCCCAGCCACTTGTCGAAGGTGAGCCCGCTGTAATCCGTAACGTCGGTCGTCGCCGCCAACGGGCTAAACCGGCGAATGGCGCTCGACCACATCGGCGAGCGCGAGCGGCAACGGCATCATCCGCAGGAAGTAGCGCTCCATCCAGAGGTGCGTCGCGGTGGCGACGAAAACCGCCAGCAGCAGAAAAACCCCACGTTTCCGAAACCGTAAAGAAAGCATTCGACCTGTGACTGGCCCGTTCGGGTTCGACGTTGCGGGAAGGAAGCGGCGCGAAGGGCAAGACCGTAACGCCTGCCCTCTAGCACGACAACAATCTTAGAAATCTGCGCCGCCGAGGCTGCTGCGCCACCGCCGCGTGGGCGCGTTTCATCATCTCTATACAACGGGTTGGCGATGCTTTAATGAGGTGCCGAGCAATTCTGCCCGGGTTCCGCCTTATCTGCCGAAGCCTTGGCCGCCGACCGGGGGCGTCGCTCGAGTTTGGTGAACTTCACCTGCGTTCGAACGCCCCCGGGCAAGTGAGGAGTTTCAATCGCCGATGAAGACCGCGTTCATCACCGGGATCACCGGACAGGACGGCTCCTACCTGGCGGAGTTCCTGCTCGCCAAGGGCTACCAGGTGCACGGC
>JAYNJY010000018.1:14511-19788 GCA_038110665.1 Rhodospirillaceae bacterium
ATGATCCGGCGGTCGTCGTCGTTCAACACCAGCCGCATCGATCACATCTTCCAGGATCCGCACGAGAAAGACGTGCGCCTGCACCTGCACTTTGGCGAACTCACCGACGGCAGCCGCCTCGAACAACTGGTCAAGAAGATCCAGCCCGACGAGGTCTACAACCTGGGCGCCCAAAGCCACGTCAAGGTGTCGTTCGACGAACCGATCTTCACCTCCGACGTCGATGGCCTGGGCGCGCTTCGCATGCTCGAAGCGATCCGCCAGGTCGGCGCCGAACGCCACGTCCGGTTCTATCAGGCTTCGTCTTCCGAACTCTACGGCAGGCCGATCAGCAGGCCGCAAACCGAGACGACGCCGATGCAACCGGACAGCCCCTACGCCTGCGCCAAGCTGTTCGCCTTCCACCAGGCGCGGCTGTTCCGCGAAGCCTACGGCATGCACGCGTCGAACGGGATACTCTTCAACCACGAGAGCCCGCGGCGCGGTGAAACCTTCGTCACGCGCAAGATCACGCGCGGCCTGGCGCGCATCGTCGCCGGCCTCGACGACAAGCTGTTCCTCGGGAACCTCGATGCGCGTCGCGACTGGGGCCACGCCCGCGACTACGTCGAGGCGATATGGATGATGCTGCAGCAGGACACCGCCGACGACTACGTCATCGCCACCGGTGAGACGCGCTCGATCCGCGATTTCCTGGAGGCGGCCTTCACCCTGGTCGGGCGCGACTGGCACGACTATGTCGAGGTCGATCCGCGCTATTTCCGGCCCATCGACATCGACGAACTGCTCGGTGACGCGAGCAAGGCGAAGGCCAAGTTCGGTTGGGCGCCGAAAACCAGTTTCCAGCAACTGGTCACCGAAATGGTGGCCGCCGACCTGGCGCTTTTCGGCGTCGATCCGGCCAAGTACGATCTCGCGTTACCGGGCCGTTGAGCGGCCGGGCTCGATAACCCTTGAGAAATTGGGGGCGACAATTGGCCACTGCGTGCATACACTCAAGACAGCAGCCGGACTGGGGAAAGGCCGCCTAGCTTGACCGAAATGATCGATCCGTTCGGGCGTCACGTCAGCTACCTCCGTGTTTCCGTCACGGACAGGTGCGATTTCCGCTGCCAGTACTGCATGTCCGAGGACATGAGCTTCCTGCCAAAGAAGGACGTGCTGTCCTTGGAGGAACTTGACCGTTTGTGCTCGGCCTTCGTGCGCAAGGGCGTGAAGAAACTCCGGCTCACCGGCGGCGAACCGCTCGTCAGGCGCGGCATCATGAACCTGATCGCGGGCCTCGGCCGCCATATCAAGTCGGGCGCGCTCGAAGAACTGACGCTGACCACCAACGGCTCGCAACTGGTCCACTACGCCGACGGCCTGGCCGAAGCCGGCATCAAGCGCATCAACGTCTCGCTCGACACGCTGGACGGCGAGAAGTTTGCGAAGATCACGCGCTGGGGCAAGCTCGACAAGGTCATGGTCGGCATCCGCGCGGCCAAGGCCGCCGGCCTCAAGATCAAGATCAACACGGTGGCGCTGCGCGAGTTTAACGAGGACGAATTCGACCGCCTGCTCGAATGGTGCGGCGAACAGGGCTTCGACATGACCCTGATCGAGACCATGCCGATGGGCGACATCGGCGGCGACCGGGCCGACCAGTACGTGCCGCTCTCGGACGTGCGCCGGCGCCTGGAAGCGAATTGGACGCTGACCGACATCCCGTTCCGCTCGGGCGGGCCGGCGCGCTACGTCGAGGTCGCTGAGACCGGCCGCAAGCTCGGCTTCATCACGCCGATGACCCACAATTTCTGCGAATCCTGCAACCGTGTGCGACTGACCTGCACCGGCACGCTCTACATGTGCCTCGGCCAGGACGACGCCACCGACCTGCGCGCGCCGCTGCGTGCCTCGGAAGGCGACGAGCTATTGGAGCGCGCCATCGACGAGGCCATCGGCCGCAAGCCCAAGGGCCACGATTTCGTCATCGAGCGCGGCCGTTCCGGCCCCGCCGTCGCCCGTCACATGAGCGTCACCGGCGGCTGACCCGCACTTTCCGTTCTATTTACCCAGATCGTTGCGCTGCGACTGACGTTGCAGGCTTTGGAACAATTGCCGCTGGCGCGCCTCGAGTTGGCGCGTCAGGTCGCGTTGCTGCTGTTCGAGGGAGCGGGACAACTCGGCCTGCTGCTGGACACGCTGGCGCGCCGCCGTCTCGATCTCCTAGGTGTAGGAAATCTGTTCCTGGCGCAGTTGGGTAGTCTGGCGACGGATCGTCTCGACGCGCTGGCGCGCCTCGGTGATCAGCTCCTGCACCCGGCGCTCCTGGTCGGCGCCGAGATCCTCGGCCGACAGGATGTTCTGGACCTGGTTGATGATGCGCTGCACGGCGACCTGCTGGTTGCGAATCTGCGACGCGGAAACCGAAGGCCGCCTGTCCTTCCGCTTGCCGGAGACGCACCGCATCGTCTGCGTGTCGGGATCGTACTTGAGGAAGAACCGGCCGCAATCGGCGGCGGTGTCGGCGCGAACCAGTGCGCTCGCGCCCAACGCAAGGGTGAGCAAGGATACGGCGGCGGATCCCGGCGAACATGTTTCGCATCATCGCCCAGCGCAACACGCCACCGGGTGCCAAATCGTTTACTTCCACGCCGGGCCTAGCGGGCCTTGACCGCGATGCGGCGACTGGTCGCCGTTTCGGTCTGAGCGCGCTTCGGCAGCACGACGTGGAGCACGCCCATGTCGGCATGCGCCTCGATCTTGTCCTCGTCGACGTCGGCCGGCAGCCGGAACGCGCGCTGGAACGCGCCGTAACTGCGTTCGGAGAAATAGAAGTGCCGGCCCTTCTCCTCGCGCTCGGAACGCTTCTCGCCGCGGATCGTCATGACGCCTTCGCGGACCTCGACCTCGATGTCCTTCTCGGCGACGCCGGGAAGTTCGAGATTTACCTCATAGGCGTCTTCCATGGCGGCGGCGTCGGCCGTGGGCGTGAAGAAGTTGGCGATCTTGGCGCCGAGTTGGCGCAGCGGATCGACAATGTGGGGCCACCAGGTCTGATCGCCGGTGGGCAGGTTCGGTGTATTTTCGACCATGTCGGAACCCTCCGATGTCAGGTTGTTCGGGACCCTCCCTCGCGGAAGAGATAGTCGGCCACCTCTCCCGCCGCCATGACTTCGCGCATCGTATTTTCAACGCCGATGGTATAGCCTGGGAAACCGACTGGGAGGAAAGCGGGGGCGTCATGGCTCTGTTGCAATGGTCTTCGAAATATCTGACCGGCATCGCCGCCATCAATGCGCTGCACGACAACGTCACCGGCGGCGCCGGCACCGACCAGGTTCAGGCGACGCTCGACATGCTTGCCGACTACGTCGACAGCCATTTCGCCCGCGAGGAAGCGCTGATGGAACGCGCCGGCTATCCCGACATCGTCGAACACATGGCGACGCACCGGCGCATCCAGCACCAGGTCCAGGACTACCGCACCGCCTACGAGGAAAACAGCGGAACGCTCGACATGACCGAGTTCCTCGACTTCCTCGGCAATTGGCTCAAGGGCCACATCGCCATGTCCGATGTCGCCTACATCCCGTTCGTCAAGAACCTCTCCGATTGACCGCGACGGCGTGAACGAAGTCCCGTGACAGAGATTTACGTCGACGCCGACGCCTGCCCGGTCAAGGACGAGATCCTCAGGGTCGCCGAGCGCCACCGCGTCACCATGCATTTCGTCACCGACGGCGGCATCCGCCCGCCGGCCTCGCCGCTGGCGCGGCTGGTGATCGTGGCCCAAGGCGCCGATGCCGCCGACGACTGGATCGCCGAGCACGTCGCCGCACGCGATGTCGTCGTCACCAACGACATCCCGCTCGCCGCCCGCGCGCTGGAGAAAGGCGCCAAGGCGATCCGCCCGAACGGCGAGCCGTTCACCGAGGCGGCCATCGGCGGCCAACTCGCGACCCGCGAGTTAATGGCGGGCTTGCGGGAAACGGGTGCCGTCACCGGCGGCCCGCGGGCGTTCTCAAAGCGAAAACGCTCCAACTTCCTGTCTCAGTTCGAGAACATGCTGCGCGCGGCGATGCGCGGATGACCGCCCGGACCGTTCACGCCGCGAGGCCGGCCAGGTTCTTTTCCGGAAACTGCAACACCAACAGCTCAAGTCCGTCGGCGTCCGCGGCGACGCTGGTCAGCGGCTGGTCGGCGCTGGCGAATAGGCAGGACAAGCGCGGATAGACCTTCCCGTCTAGGACCATGCTGCCGCCGACCACGACCCAGTACTGCCCGCCGCTCTTCGGCACGCATGGCACGACGGCCGCACCGCCCGGCCCGAACCGTCCGATGAAGCCGGCGAGCCCGTCGCCCTCGGCGTCCAGGAACAATTCGAAATCGACGCCGAAACGCCGCTTGAGTTCTTCCGCCGTCTCGGTCCAGATGCCCGTCACCAGACGCTGGCGCTGGTTGCCCTTGATCAGCCGGTCGCGCGACCGAGGCATGTATTTCGCGCCCGGATCCCAGCGCGCGCGGAGCGTGAAATAGTCGAGCCCCTCGGGCCCGGCGACGACCGGGCCGTAGGGCGAATGGCCGTTGGCGTACTGCACGGTGAGCGGCTTGAGTTCGTGCTTGCCAAACCACCCGGCGCCGCCGACGAAGACCTGGAACTGGTTGGTCTCGTGGAAGTGCGGCTCGGTCACGGCGCCGGCGGGCTGCTCGACCCGGAAGCCCTGCGGGCCGCCGGTGTCGTTGGCTTCGTTGCCGTCGACGTAAATCCCGCGCACCGGTGCGGCGCCGACGAAGCCCGTCAGCCGGTAGGTCTGGCCGAGGACGTCGATCTCCGCCGCGCCTTTTTCCGCGTCTTCCGTCGCCTTGCCTTTGATCATGGGCTGCCTCCGGACGTCGATTTTAACGATTTCAGCGGCCGCGACAATCGGGTGTAAAACGCCCAAGCCTGCCCCTATACTCTGGCCGCGTCAACACATGCGAAGTGGCGAAATCGACGATGCGGACGGGGTTGAAATTGAAGATCTTGATCTTTCTGGCGGCGTGGCTTGCCTACGCACCGGGAGCATTTTCGTTGACGCCGGAGGAACGCCACCAGAGCAGAACCTTCGTCACCGGCAACGTCGTGTTCACGTTGCTCCACGAGGCCGGCCATGCGTTGATCCACATGCTCGACCTGCCGACCCTCGGCCGCGAGGAAGACGCTGCCGACAATCTCGCCGCGCTGCGGATGATCGGCGACCCCGCGAAAGGCGGCAACGAGGATTTCATCTTCGCCGCCGCCGACGGCTGGGC
>JAYNJY010000018.1:19798-22494 GCA_038110665.1 Rhodospirillaceae bacterium
TGCACGAGCGCACCCGCGCGAGCGGCGAGAAGCCGGCGTTCTGGGACTCGCACTCGCTCGACCAGCAGCGCTACCACAATATCATCTGCCTGATCTACGGCTCCAATCCGGAAGTCTACGTCGAAATCATCGACGCCGAGGAACTGCCAGCGGAACGCCGCGAACAGTGCGTCGAGGAATACGCCAAGACCTACGACAGTTGGGGCCAGGTGCTGCAGCCGCACCAGAAGCGCTTCGGCGCCGGCGCCAAGGGCAAGCTCAAGGTGCAATACGACGTGCCCAAGGGCGGCCCCAACAACAAGGCGCGCAGCACGCTGAAGTCGATGAAGCTGGAGCAATTGCTCACCCGCAACATCACCGACGTGCTGGCGCTGAAGAGCGACCTGACGTTGCGCTTCTCCAACTGCGACGATGCCAACGCGCACTACGACCCGGAGACCCGCGAGATCGTCATGTGCTACGAGCTGGTCGGCGCCTTCACCGAGATGATTGAAGCCGACCTGAAGCGCCAATAAGATCGCGACCTGCCAACAATTCCGGGACGCGACGGCGATGAAGATCACCATCCTCGACGACTATTTCGACACCATTCGCGGCCTGCCCTGCTTCGCCAAGCTCGCAGGCCACGAGGTCACGATCTGGAACGACCACGTCCAGGACGTCGATGCCTTGGCCGCAAGGCTGGCCGAAACCGAGGCGCTGGTGCTGATCCGCGAACGCACGAAAATCCGGACACCGCTGCTGGAACGCCTGCCCAAGCTCCGGCTGATCAGCCAGAGGAGCGTCTTTCCGCACATCGACGTCGACACCTGCACCCGGCTCGGCGTCATCGTCTCTTCGAGCCAGCACCCGGACAGCCCGTCGCACGCCACCGTCGAGATGACATGGGCCTTGATCCTGGGCGCCATGCGCCAACTGCCGCAACAGGTCCAATCGCTCAAGGCCGGCAACTGGCAGATGGGCGTCGGCAGTTCGCTCAAGGGACAAACGCTCGGCGTCTACGGCTACGGCCGCATCGGCACGGCGGTGGCTACGCTCGGCCGCGCCTTCGGCATGGAGGTCCAGTTCTGGGCGAGCGAACGAAGCCGCGACAAGGCCAAGGCCGACGGCTGGCACGTGCCGGAAAGCCGCGAGGCCTTCTTCGCCACCAGCGACGTGCTGTCGCTCCACGTGCGCTTGTATCCCTCGACCCGCGGCATGATCACCGCCGCCGACTTAGCCCAGATGAAACCGACGGCGCTGTTGGTCAATACGTCGCGCGCGCCCTTGATCGAGCCGGGCGCGCTGGTCGCGGCGCTCGAGGCCGGGCGGCCCGGCATGGCCGCCGTCGACGTCTACGAGGACGAGCCCTTGCGCGACACCTCCCATCCGCTCCTGAACATGGCGAATGTCGTCGCCACGCCGCACATCGGCTACGTCACCAAGGAAGAATTTAACACCCATTTCACCGACATCTTCGACCAGATCCTCGCCTACGCCGAGGGTACACCGATCAACGTCGTCAACCCGGACGCGCTCGGCCGCGCGCGCAAGGGCTGACGCCGCCTGTTCCCACTCGGTCCACGGAGTTCCAGATGCCCGCCAAGATCGAACAGACGACCCGCGAGGACGGCAGCACCGAGTGGCGCCTCAAGGGGCAACTGCATCGCGAGGACGGCCCCGCCGTCGAACAGGCCGACGGCGCCCGGGTCTGGTTCCTGAACGGCAAGCAGCACCGCCTGGATGGCCCCGCCGTGCAGCATCCGGACGGCACCATGGAGTGGTGGGTGGACGGCCAACTGCACCGCGACGACGGCCCGGCCGTAATCGAGGCCGATGGCAGCCAGGAGTGGTGCCAACGCGGCCAACTGCACCGCGACGACGGCCCTGCGGTGGTGCGCTATGACGGCGTCCAGCAGTGGTGGGTGCAGGGTGTGCGCCACCGCGACGACGGCCCGGCCGTGGTCGAGGACGGCGTCATGCGCCAATGGTGGAAGAACGGCCACCTGCATCGCGAGGACGGTCCGGCCATCGAATACGACGACGGCGCCGGCGAATGGTACCTGGCCGGCGTCCCGGTCGACGAAGCGACCGCCACCGACCCGGCCAAGCGCGCGGCGTTCCTGGCGGCGCAAAAGGGACAGGGGTGAACAGCCGCCCGGCCGGCCCCAACCTGTCATTGAAGAAACCGCGCAATGGGCTAAAACTAGCCCCTCCTACCGTGAATTTTGAGGGATTTCCCGGCGCCTTTCGGGCGGAATCTTTTTTCGGAGTTGAAGCGAAATGACCAACATCATCTACACCAAGGTTGACGAAGCGCCGGAACTGGCCAGCGGTTCGCTGCTGCCCATTATCCGTGCCTATCTCGGCGGCGCCGGCATCACCGTCGGCACCAAGGACATTTCGCTCGCTGGCCGCATCCTGGCCCAGTTTCCGGACCGCCTGAAGCCCGAGCAGCACCAGTCGGACGACCTCGCCGAACTCGGCAAGTTCGTCACCGAACCCGGCGCCAACGTGATCAAGCTGCCGAACATCTCGGCCTCGGTGCCGCAGCTCAAGGCCGCCATCAAGGAACTGCAGGATCAGGGCTACGCCGTCCCCGACTACCCAGAGGACCCGCAGACCGACGAGGAAAAGGCCGTCCGCGCCGCCTACGGCCGGGTCATGGGCAGCGCCGTCAACCCGGTGCTGCGCGAGGGCAACTCGGATCGCCGCGC
>JAYNJY010000019.1:0-7733 GCA_038110665.1 Rhodospirillaceae bacterium
CTCTGCCGCAAGGTCAAGGTCAGCGTCGATCAACGCGCCCAGGCGCTGTTCCCGGAAAACATGGCCGGCATGGTCCGCATCCGCACCAAGTCGGGCGAGTTCGAAACCTTGGTCAAGATTCCCTTGGGCGAGCCCGACAACTTCCTCGGCGCCGACGCCTTCAAGGCCAAGTTCGACGGCCTGGCCGAGCCTTACCTCGGCCGTGACCAGTGCGACAAGCTGGCCGACGCGCTGATGCAACTGGAACAGGCCCCCAGCCTCGGTGCCGTCATGGCGCTGAGCCGGACCTAGGGGAGGAGATCATGGCCGACGGTTTTTCCGACGCCAGCATCGCCGAAATCACCAAGCTTTTGCAGGACTACTTCGACGGCCTCTACGACGGCGACGTCGACAAGTTCGCGCGCGTGTTCCACCCGAACGCGCATCTCTACGGCACCGACGGCGAGACCGTCACCGACTGGCCGCGCGAAAAGTATTTCGAAATCATCCGTGGCCGTGCGTCGGCACGCGAGCAGGGCCTGAAGCGCCACGACGCCATTCTCTCGATCCACAAGGCCGGGCCCAACACCGCGTTGGCGACGGTCAACTGCGCTATTCCGCCACGCTACTTCACCGACTATCTGACGCTGCTGCGCGCCAAGGGCCAGTGGCGGATCATCTCCAAGACCTTCCACACCGATACCCACGAGTGACGTCCTTGCGCAGGATTCGTTTCACGGCCGGCATCGGCATGCGCCGCGATCGTTTCGTTCCGTCGGGAGCGAGGTAGGGAGAAACCGGCATACCTCGCAGGCTTGGGGCGTTGTCTCTATTGCTGATTCTGGCGCTCGCCATCCGGCCGGTATCGGCTGCCGAAAAGGGTAGCTTCAAGGTCGAGGTGCCGGTCGACGGCGTGCAACTGGTACTCCGGGTTTTCGATTTCGTGCCCGATGGCGCCGGCCCGGATACGCCCATCGTCTTCGTCATGCATGGCCTCGGGCGCGACGCCGAATACTACCGCGACACCTGGATCGGCCACGCCAAGCGCCATGACTTAAGCCTGGTGGTGCCGGAATTCTCGAAGGCCGATTTCCCGGGCGGCGCCAACTACAACCGGGGCAACGTGATGGCGCCCGGCGACCGCCGCCTGAAAGCGCTGGCGACGGAACCCCGGATCGCCGATCTCGATTTCGTCGCCGCCTATCCGCGCAATACCGACTCGCCCCTGATCCGTGCCATCGCCAAAATGGCGGTCGAGGTCAGCACCTTCCGCACCCGGCCGGCCGGCCGAGTGTGAGCCCGCCCGCGGGATGAGCGACCCCCCAATCTCCAGGCGTTCGGATAGCATCGCCGGCGATGGTGGATCGGTTATAGGAATGACCCCATGACGGAAACCGCTGCCGGCACGGATGAATTCATTGCGGCGTTTGTGGCCGCGATCGGTAGCGGTATGCCGCTGTTTGCCGACGAACGCCCCGATCTTTCGCCGCTGACACAAGCGCTTACCCGGCCGGGCACGGCGACGGACGTGCCGGCGTCGGACGGTCTTGAGGCTTTGGCATTCATGGATGCCGCCTTAGTGGCGGCGCGTTCGTATTCACCGTCGGTTGGCCAGTTGGCCGAGGCATTGGCCGCGCTGGCGCCCCGCTTGCCCTGGTATCGGCGGCCCGAACCGGAGCTGGACGGTTTCATGCCCGGGCATGCCAATGCCTATGTGGTCGGTCCACGCGGAATCGAGACGCGTCCGGGCGCCGAAATCGGCGTGACGCTGATGGCGCCGGGTGTCGCCTACCCGACGCACCATCACCCGCCTCGGGAGATGTATGTGGCGCTCAGCGAAGGCGAGTGGTTCCAGGAAGACTTGGGATGGCGGAGGCCCGGCCCAGGCGGACTGGTCTACAACCCGGCCGACGTGACGCATGCCATGCGAGCGGGCACGGCCCCGCTGTTGGCGGTCTGGGGACTGTGGCACTGAGAGCGGCTTTTCCGATGGGATCGGACATGATCTAATTCCGTTCAAATTCGACTGGGGAGGGGATCGTCATGGTCGCGGAAGGGAAGGAAGTGGGGCCGCAGCGCTACCGCGGGTCCTACGGGCGCTATTTCGAGGATTTCGAGATCGGCGATATCTACGAACATCGGCCCGGGCGCACGATTTTAGAGGCGGACAATACCTGGTTCACGCTGCTCACCATGAACCAGCACCCGGTCCATTTCGACGCCGAATACGCCAAGAAGAGCGAGTTCGGCCATATGCTGGTCAACTCCTGCCTGACGCTTTCCATCGTCGCCGGCATGAGCGTTTCCGACACCTCGCAGAAGGCGATCGCGAATTTGGGCTGGACCGACATCAAGATGCCGGCACCGGTGTTCATCGGCGACACGCTCTATGCGGAATCGGAGGTGATGGCCAAGCGCGAGTCGGCGTCGCGCCCGACCCAGGGCATCGTCAACATCCGCACCACCGGCAAGAAGCAGGACGGCACCGTGGTCATGACCTACGAGCGCGCCATTCTGATCCCGAAGCGCGGCCACGCCGTCGACGACAAGGCCGATTACTGATGCCCACGGACGCCCCGATGAACGAAGACGAACGCCTGATCCTCGACAGCGTTGATGCCTTTCTCGAGCGCGATGTCCGGCCGCACGTCAAGAAGCTCGACCACGCCGACGAGTACCCGCGCGACATCGCCGACAGGATGGCCGAGATGGGCCTATTCGGCGCGACCATTTCGCCCGACTACGGCGGGTTGGGCTTGTCGGCCTCGACCTATGCCAAGATCGTCGAGCGCGTGTCGGCGGTCTGGATGTCGGTCTCGGGCATCTTCAATTCGCACCTGATCATGTGCGCCGCCGTGGAACGCTTCGGTACCGAGGAGATGAAGTCGCAGTACCTGCCGAAGTTCGCTGCGGGCGAGATGCGGGGCGGCATCGCCTTGACCGAGCCCGATTGCGGCACCGACTTGCAGGGCGTGCGCACCCGCGCCGAGTTGAAAGGCAACGCCTACGTCATCAACGGCACCAAGCTCTGGATCACCAATTCGGTCGAGGGCGACGTGCTCGCCGTTCTCGCCAAGACCGACCACGAGGCCGAACCGCGCCACAAGGGCATGAGCCTGCTGTTGGTGGAAAAGGAGATGGGCTACAAGGCGCGCAAGCTCAAGAAGCTCGGCTACAAGGGCGTCGATACGGGCGAGGTCGAATTCGCCGATGTGCGCGTGCCGGTCGCCAATCTTGTCGGCCCGGACGAGGGCAGGGGCCTGCAACAGATCCTCTCCGGCCTCGAATTGGGGCGCATCAACGTCGCCGCGCGTGGCATCGGCGTGGCGCGCGCCGCGCTCGACGACTCGCTTCGCTACGCCCAGCAGCGCAAGACCTTCGGCAAGCCGATCGCCGAACACCAGGCGATCCAGATCAAATTGGCCGACATGGCGACGCGGGTCGAGGCGGCGAGGCTTTTGGTCGAGCAGGCGGCGCAAGCCTACGACTCCGGCCGGCGCTGCGATCTCGAGGCCGGCATGGCGAAGCTGTTCGCGACCGAGGCGGCGATGGAGAATTCCGCCGAGGCGCTCCGTATCCACGGCGCCTACGGCTATTCGCTGGAGTACGACGTCGAGCGCTACTACCGCGACGCGCCGCTCTTGTGCATCGGCGAGGGCACCAACGAATTGCAGCGCATCATCATCGCCAAGCAACTGGTCGAACGGAATCCGATATGACGCTTCCGCTCGCAGGCGTGCGCGTGCTGGCCGTCGAGCAGTACGGCGCCGGGCCCTTCGGCACCCAGTTCCTGGCCGACCAGGGCGCCGAGGTGATCAAGGTCGAGAACCCCAACACCGGCGGCGATTTCGCCCGCGACGTCGGGCCTTACTTCTTCACCAAGGGCGAGTCGGAATTCTTCCACGCCTACAACAGGAACAAGCTGAGCCTCGGCCTCGATCTCTCCAAGCCCGACGGCATGGCGGTGTTCCACGACATGGTGAAGAGCGCCGACGCGGTGGCGTCGAACCTGCGCGGCGACGTGCCGGGCAAGCTCGGCCTCACCTACGACGTGCTGGGCAAGTTCAACCCGAAGATCGTCTGCGCGCATTTGTCCGCTTATGGGCGGTCGGGGCCGCGCGCCGCCTGGCCCGGCTTCGACTACCTGATGCAGGCCGAGGCCGGCTATTTCTCGCTGACCGGCGAGCCGGGCGGGCCGCCGACCCGCATGGGGCTTTCGGTCGTCGATCAGATGACCGGCCTGGCGCTCGCCTATGCGGTGCTCTGCGGCATCACCGGCGCGCGCGCTTCCGGCCAGGGCCGCGACCTCGACGTCTCGCTGTTCGACATCGCGCTTTGCAATCTCGCCTATCCGGCGATGTGGTATCTGAACGAAGGCCACGTGCAGTCGCGCGAGCCGCGCTCCGGCCATCCGTCACTGACGCCTTGCGCGCTCTATACGACGAAGGACGGCTGGATCTACATCATGTGCAACAAGGAGAAGTTCTGGCCGGTGCTGTGCGACAAGCTCGGCCGGCCGGAATGGGCCGCCGATCCGCGCTTCAAGACCTTCAAGGAGCGTCTTGCCAACCGCGCGCTGATCCAGGACATGCTCGACGGCGAGCTTGCCGCCCGGACCACCGCCGAATGGTTGGAGCTGTTCGCCGGCAGCGTGCCGGCGGCGCCGCTCTACAACGTCGAGAGCGCGCTTGAAAACCCCTTCGTGAAGGACGAGGGCCGCATCCAGGAGATCGAACTCGCCGGTTACGGCACCTACCGGGCGCTCGACGCGCCGGTCAAGGCGGGCGAACCGACGCCGGCAAATCCGGCTCCGAAGCTCGGCCAGCATACCGAAAGCCTGCTCCGCGCCATTGGCTACGACGACGCCCGCCTCACCGGGCTCCGCGCCGCCAAGGTGATCTGACCTCGCGGTTCATATGCCCTTGCGGCCATTGACGACTCACTATGTGGCGCCATATAATAAGCATGCTTATATTAAGAGTGGTTATTCGGCCACGCTAGGGAAACAGATCACGACCATGGAAGACCAGCAGGGCGAAAGCCTTGGCATTCTGCTCAGCGACATTTCGCGGATCATGCGCAAGCGTTTCGACCGCCGCGCGCGCGAACTCGGCCTGACCCGCGCGCAGTGGCGCGTGCTGTCGCGGCTGCGCATGCACCAGGGCATCAACCAGACGACGCTCGCCGACCTGATCGAAATCGAGCCGATCACGCTGGCGCGCCACATCGACCGCCTGCAGGAAAAGGGCTGGGTCGAGCGCCGCTCCGATCCCAACGACCGCCGCGCCTGGCTGCTCTACCTCGACGACAGCGTGAAGCCGATCCTCGACGACATGCAGAAGATTTCCGAATGGAACAACGCCGCCGCCACCCGTGACTTCGGCGACAAGGAATGCCAGCGCTTCCTCGCCGATCTCTATAGGGTCAAGGCGACCCTGCTCGCCGCCGAGCAGGTCGAACTCGGCGCCGACACGGAACTCGAGGCCGCGCCCGTCCGGCGCGCCGCCCAGGGAGGACGCAATGTCTGAGACGGTCACCACGGTTGCCGAATCCTCGCGCCGTCCGCGCATGCGCGGCAGCCTGAAGCGCTTCCTCGCGGTTTCCTTCTTCACCGTGCTCGGCCCCGCCACCATCGGCATCGGCGCGCTCTACTTCTACGCCACCGGCGGACGCTTCGTCGAAACCGAGAACGCCTACGTCAAGGCCGACAAGATCGCCGTCAGTGCCGACGTCTCCGGCCGCGTTTCCGAGGTCAAGGTGGCCGAGAACCAGGAAGTGCCGAAGGGTACCCTCTTGTTCCGCATCGACCCGGAACCGTTCCAGATCACGCTCAAGCGGGCCGAGGCGCAGCTCGCCTCGGCCCGCCAGAACATCGCCGCGCTCAAGGCCGAATACCGACAGAAGGTGGCCGAGCGCCACGAGGTCGAGGGCGACGTCGCCTACTACCGCCGTGCCGTCGAGCGCCAGCGCACGCTGCACACCAAGGGCTTCGCCTCGCAGAGCAAGCTCGACGAGGCCGAACAGCAGATGCGCGCCGCCAAGGACCGCATCTCGGCCCTCAACCAGAACCTGGCCAGCGTCCAGGCGCGGCTCGGTGGCGACGTCAACATCGAACCCGACGCACATCCGACCGTGCGCGAGGCGCTGAGCTTGCGCGCCGCCGCCGAACTCGACCTGCGCCGCACCCAGATCCACGCGCCGACCGACGGCGTCGTCACCAACTTTGGCCTCGAGGTCGGTGAGTACATCCAGGCCGGCGCGCCGATCTTCTCGCTCGTCGGTACCGGCCAGGTCTGGGTTCGCGCCAACTACAAGGAAACCGACCTCACCCATGTGCGTGTCGGTCAGAGCGCCACCCTCAAGGTCGATACTTACCCTGACGTAACGTTCCAGGCCCGCGTCGCCTCGATCGCGCCGGCCACTGGCGCCGAGTTCGCGCTGCTGCCGCCGCAGAACGCATCCGGCAATTGGGTCAAGGTCGTGCAGCGTCTGCCGGTGCGGCTCGAATTGATCAAGTCCTACGACGGCCCGCCACTGCGCGCCGGCATGAGCGTCATCGTCGAGATCGACACCCAGCACAAGCGCAAACTGCCGGGGCTGGTCTCGCAGGCCATGGCGTGGATGGACGGGCGCCTCTAGGGCCCGTGCAAGGGCGATGGCCCCATGTCACCCGCAACCCAGACAACGGAATACAAGGGCCTTCGCAAGGCCCTGATCACCGCGACGCTCTGCACCGGCCCGATCATGCAGGTGCTCGACAGCTCCGCCGTGGCGGTCGCGCTCAACAACATGCAGGGTAGCCTGTCGGCGGCCCAGGACCAGATGGCTTGGGTGCTGACGTCGTACCTTATCGCGGTCGCGGTGGCGACGCCGTTCTGGGGCGCCATGACCGAGAAGTTCAGCCGCAAGTTCCTGTTCAATTTCTCGATCGCGCTGTTCTCGATGACCTCGCTGCTCTGCGGCATGGCCAACGGCCTGACCGAGCTTCTGATCTACCGCGCCATCCAGGGCATATTCGGCGCTGCGCTGATTCCGCTCTCGCAGGCCGCGCTGATGGACATCTACGAGCCCAAGGACTACGGCATCGCCATGGGCTGGTGGGGGGTCGGCCTGATGTTCGGGCCGGTGTTCGGGCCGACCATCGGTGGCTATGTCGTCGAGTGGTATTCCTGGCGCTGGACCTTCTTCATCAACGTGCCGCTCGGTATCGCGTCGTTCATCGCGGTCTGGATTCTGGTGCCGGCGACGACCGCGCGGCGCCGGCGCAAGTTCAACTACTACGGCTACATCGTGCTCGCCGTCGGCCTCGGCTGCCTGCAGTTCGTGCTCGACCGCGGCCAACGCTACGACTGGCTCGAGTCGACCGCCATCATCTCGCTGCTGTGCGTCGCCGGCGCCTCGTTCTGGCTGTTCATCGTCAATTCGATCACGTCGGAGAACCCGTTCATCGATCCGGTCATCCTGAAGAACCCGAACTTCGCCATCGGCCTCCTGCTGCGCGCCATGTTCGGCCTGCTTCTGTTCGGCGCGATCATTCTGATTCCGCCGTACCTACAGAAGATCGCCGGCTATCCGGTGGTCGACGCCGGCCTGATGATGGCGCCGAGAGGCCTCGCCACCATGGCGTCGGCGATGATCGTTGGGCGGCTGGTGCGCCTCGTCGATCCCAGGTTCATCATCATTTGCGGCGCCTCCATGGCCGGCCTCTCGTCCTGGGAAATCTCGATGCTGCCGGCCGACGCGCCGACCTGGGA
>JAYNJY010000019.1:7743-21670 GCA_038110665.1 Rhodospirillaceae bacterium
ACATCCTGAGTGGGATCCTGGTCCAGGGCGTCGGCACCGCGTGTTTCTTCATTCCCTAGAACTCGCTGGCGTTCTCGACCATGGGGCCGGACCAGCGCGACCAGGGCACGTCGTTCTTCGCGCTGACCGGCAATATCGGCCGGTCCATTGGCATCGCCATCCTGTCGAGCTACCTGGTCTACGGCTCTCAGGTCAACAAGTCGCATCTGGTCGAATTCGCGACGCCCTACAACGACCTTGTCAACCACGTGCCCAATCCGGAAGCCTGGTCGTTCCACACCATCACCGGGCTCGCCCAGCTCAACGCCGAGGTCGCCCACCAGGCCGAAGCCATCGCCTATGCCATGGATTTCCAGCTTCTCGCGGCGCTGATGTTCGCCTGCATTCCGCTGGTCATGCTGATGCGCGTCGCGCCCAGGAAGAAGGCCGCCCCGCAGCCCGCCTGAGCCCGCATTCCGCGGATTGTCGCCATGACGTTCCGGGGCGTGACGACCAGCCTTCCGGGCGCTATAGGAGTAGTCTGAGCTTGGCCCCCAAGCGTTTTCCGAGGGAGGAATTCGGCCCGTGAAATTGTTGATCCTGCCGGGCGACGGCATCGGCCCCGAGATCACCGAAGCCACCTGCCGCGCGCTCGAGGCGCTCGACGCGCGCTTCGGCCTCGACTTCGACATGGCGCGCCGCGAGATCGGCCTCGCCGCCCACAAGTCGCGCGGTTCGACCATGCCGGAAGACGTCATGGCCGAGATCAAGGCGACCGAGGCCGTCATCCTCGGCCCGACCGACACCTACTCCTATCCGCCCGAGGCCCAGGGTGGAATCACGCCGTCCCGGTGGGTGCGCACCACGCTAGACCTCTATGCCAACATCCGCCCGAGCCGCACGCGGCCGGGCGTTCCGGCCATGGCCAAGCAGATGGACCTGGTGATTGCGCGCGAGAACACCGAGGGCTTCTACGCCGACCGCAACATGTTCCTCGGCAATGCCGAGTTCATGCCGACGCCGGACGTGGCGCTGTCGGTGCGCAAGGTTACGGTCGCAGGCTCCAGGCGCATCGCGCGTGCCGCCTTCGATCTCGCCCGGGCACGCCGCAAGAAGGTCACCGTGGTGCACAAGGCGAACGTGCTCAAGGTCACCGACGGCATGTTCCTGCGCGAGGCCCGCGACGTCGGCAAGGACTACCCGGACGTCGAGGTCGAAGAGAAGATCATCGACGCCATGGCCGCGCTGTTGATCCGCAAGCCCGAAAGCTTCGACGTGGTGCTGACCACCAACATGTTCGGCGACATCCTCTCCGACCAGTGCGCCGAGCTTTCCGGCGGCCTCGGCCTCGGCCCCTCGATCAACGCCGGCGAAGACCACGCCATCGCCCAGGCCGCGCACGGCTCGGCGCCCGACATCGCTGGCCAGGACCTCGCCAACCCGACGGCGCTGATGCTGTCGACCACCATGCTGCTCGACTGGATCGCGCGCCGCCACGGCGACAACAACCTCGCCGCCGCCGCCGCCCACATGGACCGTGCCGTCGACGCCGCGCTCGCCGACCCGAAGACCCAGACCAAGGACCTCGGCGGTCCGCTCGGCACCCGCGCCTTTGGCGAGGCGGTGGCCAAGACCATCGCCGAGTTGCAATCCTGAACGCCAATTGACGAGGACCTGAACCATGACCGTCCAACGCGGCTGGAACTTCCTGCAGACGCCGGGCCCGACCAACATCCCGTACCGGGTGCTCAACGCCATGCACCGCCCGGCCGTAGAGTTCCTCGGACCCGAGTTCATGGACTTCTGCAAGGGTCTGTTCGCCGACCTGAAGCGCGTGTTCAAGACCGAGGCCGGCTATCCCTTCGTCTATGCCGCCAACGGTCACGGCGCCTGGGAGGCGGCGATCACCAACGTACTGGCGCCCGGCGACAAGGTGCTGGTGCCGGAGACCGGGCGCTTCGCCATGAGCTGGATCTACATGGCCGAGATGCTGAAGATCGAATGCGAACTGCTGCCCAACGACTGGCGCACCGCGATCAAGCCGGCCGACATCGAGGCCCGGCTCAGGGCCGACACCGCGCACAAGATCAAGGCGGTGCTGCTGGTCCATACCGACACCGCCACCGGCATCACCTCCGACGTCGCCGGCGTCCGCAAGGCGATCGACGCCGCCGGCCATCCGGCGCTCTTGATGGTCGACACCATCGCGTCGCTGATGACGACCGACTTTCGCATGGACGAATGGGGCGTCGACATCACCGTGGCCGCCGGCCAGAAGGGGTTGATGCTGCCGCCGGGGCTCGGCTTCTGCGCCGCCAGCGAGAGGGGCTTGGCCGCATCCGACGCCAACAAGGCGATGCCGCGCAGCTACTGGGACTGGCGCGACCGCCTCAACAAGAGAGTGTTCTACCGGGCGTTTTGCGGCACCGCGCCGGAGCACCTGCTGTTCGGCCTCGGCGAGGCGATCAAGATGCTCGACGAGGAGGGCTTCGATCAGGTCTTCGCCCGCCATGCGCGCCTGGCCAAGGCCGTGCACGCCGCCGTCGACACATGGACCGGAGCCGGTGCCCTCGAGCTTTACGCCCGCAATCCGGCGGAGCGCGCCAACTCGGTCACCACCATCCTAATGGACCCAGCCTACGATCCGTTGAAGGTGCGCGACGTCTGCCGAGAGCACTTCAACATGGGGCTCGGCAACGGGCTCGGCAAGATCGAGGCGCAGTCCTTCCGCATCGGCCACATGGGCGATCTCAACGGCACCATGATCCTCGGTGCGCTCGCCGGGGTTGAGGCCGGGCTCAAGCTCGCCGGCATTCCCTACACGCCGGGCGGCGTCAACGCCGCCATCGACGTGCTGACGGCAAGCTAACTGCCCGCGAGTCGCTTCCAGCTGAGCGACTTGCCGAACGGCAAGGTATCATCGTCGCCGCCGTCCGGGATCGCATCGGGGCCGGCCTCGGTGCGGATGAAACCCATCTTTGCGAGCCAGCCGAGCGTCATCAGTGTCGGCACGCGGCGCTCTTCCGTTTCACCTGAAACAAGGGCGGTGACCGTCGTCGCGCCGGCCTCGGCGATGCGGTCGAGCAGCGCCGCCGCCGTCTCGGCGTCGAGCAGCAGCGCCGCCAAGGGCATCGCCAGTTCGGACGCCACCAATGTCTTCACGGCCGTGCCGTCGAGGGCGCCGGTGGCGCGTACGGTGGTCGCGCCGCCGCGCGCGCTTGCCCGCCGTCGCCCAAGCGCCGGCGCAAATCCGCATCGGCGACGAGCCTGCCGACCGCTTCGGCCGCCGCCGCCGGGGCAACCGCCTTCGCCTGGCTGGCGCCGCCGACCAGGACCGAATAGCTGGCGAAACCGGAGCCAAACAGGTAGCCGAGTTCGGCGCCCGCGCCGGGCGCCGGCATGGCGGTTGACACGGTGAAGCCCTGTTTGCCGTCGATGACGCTCTCCCGGTAGCCGTTCCAGTCGCTGACGACGCAGGGCAGTCCTGCCGCCATCGCCTAGATGGGGGTCAGGCTGAACGACTCCCGAATGTTGTCGGACAGCGACAAGAACACGTCCGCCGCCGCCCAGGCACCTTCGTAAAGCTCGGTGCGGGCGCTGTCGATGAAGTGATGATTGACGCTCGGCGCCAAGGCCGTCGCCGCCTGCTTGAAGGCGGTCTCCATTTGCTTCGAACTGGCCTAGCCGGCCTGGATCAGGTGCAGTTTGGTCTCAGTCGCCCGTGCCGCTTGTTCGACCGCCAGCAGCATCGGCACCGGGTTGGCCTTCTCGACGTGGTCGAGGCGCTCGGCATACAAGAGCGCTACGTCGCTGTCGGCAACGTTCATGCGCGCGCGCAGATCGGCGCGGGCCTTGGCGTCGCCGCCGCGCTTCGCCATGGCTTCGGCGTCGACGCCCAAGGGGATGATCGGCATGCGCGGCAAGGCGGGGCGGCGGCCGAAGCGGGTTTCGAGGTATTCGGCCCAATCGCCGAGCACGCGGCGGACGACCGCTTCAACCGATCTGGAGGCGCAGACCAGCGCGTCCCAATCCTCGACCGGCGCGACGAGCAACTCGCCGAGCGCGTCGAGCGCGAAACCGTCGGCGACGGTGTGGATGACGCCGACCAGGCTGAGGCCGCGCGGGTCGAAATGGCGCCGGTTTCAGGCGAGCGGGCCGAGCCCCGGACCGGGCCGGAACAGCGTGCCGACCGCGGCCAGCCCGGCCATGCTCAACGGCAGGTAGCCGCGCGCCGGCAGCGGCGATCCGGTGTCGCGGACGAAGGCTTCGAACTCCTTCAGGCCGTTCGTGTCGTCGGCATAGGCGATAAGCTCGCGCTGGCCGCCGTGACGGATGAAACCCTTGAGGAAACCGCCACTCGCCGATTGCCGCCCGACCACCGTGTCGCCGGCCGTGCGGTATTTGGCACCGGCGAAGAAGAAGGCAACGTTCGGGCGGGGCGTGGTCATGGCGAGCGGCGCGATCTTTCCAGCGCCGCCAGCACGTCGCGGTAGTGCTCCGGCTCGCGGCCGCCAAAGGCCTGTTTCAGGTTCTGCTCGCCGAGCCAGGCGATGCGCCGGGCGGCGCCCTCGGCCATGTGCGGCTCCATGCCCATCTCGCGGAGCGTCGCCGCGACTTCCTCCATCTCGTGCGCACGGCGCTTGCCGTGCATCACCGAGCGTCCGATGAAGTAGGATGCGAGCTGCTCCCAGTCGAGCGCCGGATAATTGGCACCGATCGATTGCAGCACCTTGTCGGCAACGCCGTAGCGCCCGGCGGCGACGACGCATTCCTGCAAGATCGCCTCCAGCCCCTTGAACACGATGGAGCGGAACATCTTGGTCGCGGCGGCGCGGCCGTACTCGGGGCCCATGTCCTCCAGGTCCATGCCGTAGGGCGCCATCATGCCGATCAGCTTCGGCGCCGCCGGGCCGGACAGCAGCATCGGCGAGGCGTGGCGTTTTGGATGGATCGGCGACATGATCGAGGCCTCGACGAAATCGGCGCCGGAGGCCTGGATCGCCGCGCCGACCGCCGCCTTAGTCGCGGGCGAGACCGAATTGACGTCGAGATAGATCTGACCCGCTCGCAGGTGCGGCGCCGCCGCTCCCGCCGCCGCGACCGCGTCCGTGCAGGTGACCGTCGAGACGACGATGTCGCGGTCCTTGACCGCATCGGCGTGATCGGCGGCGAGGCGGCCCGTGCTTTTGGCCGCGCGTGCCGCGATGGCTGCCGCTTGGGCCGGGTCGCCTTGCAGGATGTCGTAGGCGGCGATGTCGGTGACGCCGGCCTCGGCCAAACCCGACGCGATTGCCGGGCCGGCCTCGCCGAAACCGATGAACGCGATCCTGGGGGAGGTCATGGGGGCGCCGCCCGGTTCGGTTCTAGCGCCGCTTGAACCGCGGTTTGCGCTTTTCCATGAAGGCGCGGCGGCCTTCCTGATAGTCCTCGCTGGCGAAGCAGTCGTCGACCACTTTCTGGCAGATCGCCTCGTCCGGGCCGCCCTGCATGACCAGTTGGTGGATCACGGTCTTGGCGGCATGGATGGTGAGCGGCGCGTTCTCGGCGATGCGGCCGGTATAGTCGTCGATGAAGGCATCGAGCAGCGCGTTCGGCACGACCCGGTTGATCAGGCCCATGCCGAGCGCCTCGGTGGCGGTGAACTGGCGCGCGGTGAAGAAGATTTCCTTGGCGCTCGACGGCCCGACCACGTCGACCAGCCGTTTCAGGCCTTCGTGGCCGTAGCCGAGGCCGAGCTTGGCCGCCGGCACGGCGTAGGTCGAGACCTCGTTGGCGATGCGCAGGTCGCAGCAGAGCGCGATGCCGAGGCCGCCGCCGATGCAGAAACCCTCGATCTTGGCGATTGTCGGCTTCTCGATCTCGGCCAGGGCGGCGGAGGCGGTCGCCACTGCCTCGTTGTAGATCGCCGTCGCTTCCTCGCCCGAACGGTTCTTCTCGAACTGCGAGATGTCGGCGCCGGCGCAGAACGCCTTGCCGCCGTTGCCGGAAAGCACCACCACGCGGACCGCGTCGTCGGCCATGAAATCGGCCAGTGCCGCCGGCAGATCGCGCCACATCTCGAAGGTCATGGCGTTGCGCTTGGCTTGGTTGTCGAGCTTGATGCGGCCGACGCCATTTCCCTTTTCGACGATCAGCTGGTCGGTGATTTCTGCCATTTCGGCGGTCCCCCCGGGGTTGTTTGAATGCGGCGCGTATTGTTGCGCCAGCGGTCTTGCCAGGCAACGCCAAAGGCGCAATTCTCTCTTCCGTCACGCCATTTTCCGCCCGGGAGGAAACGCACTTGATCGCCGCCATCGAACGCATGACCGGGTTGAAGTGGCGTGCCCAAGGGCCGGCCTTCCTGGTCGGCGCCGGCCACGGCGCCACCCATTGGATCCTCGCCACCATCTACGTCATCCTGCCGTTCGTGCGCGACGACCTGGGCCTCAGCTATACCGAGGCCGGCAGCGTCATCACCGTGTTCCACGCCGCGTCCTTCTCCGCCAACGTCGGCAGCGGCGCCGTCGTCGACATGACCGGCCGGCGCGTGCTGACGCAGGTTGCCTCGCTGATCGTCGGCGGGCTCGCGCTCGCCTTCGTCGGCTTCGCCGTCGGCATCTGGGCGCTGGCCGGGCTGGTGGTGTTCATCGGCCTCACCAACAACCTCTGGCATCCGGCCGCCATCGCGTATCTGTCGAAGGCCTATCCCGACAATCGCGGTTACGCGCTCTCGATCCACACGCTCGGCGCCAGCGTCGGCGACACGCTCGCCCCCCTGGCCGCCGGCGCGCTGCTGCTCTGGCTGTCGTGGCAGGGGGCGGCGTCGGCCAATGCTTTGCCCGTGTTCGCCGTGGCGCTGGCGCTCTACCTGATGCTCGGCCGCGACGAGAAGGCGAGCCACAAGGCCGCCGGCGCGGCCTCATCCGGCATGGGCCTCGGCGCCTATTTCGCCGGCCTCGCTGGTCTGTTCAAGGACCGCGCCGTGGTCGGGCTCTGCGTCATGGCCGGGTTCCGCTCGATGTGCCAGAACGGCCTCCTGGTCTACGTGCCGATGCTGCTCAAGGACGTGTTCGGGTTCGGCCCGGTGCTGCTCGGCCTGGCGCTGACCACGCTGCAGGTCGGCGGCATGATCAGCGGCCCGGTGGCGGGCACGGTCTCCGACCGCGCCGGCCGCCGTCCGGTCGTGCTCGGCGGGCTCGCCGCCACCACTGGCGTCGTCCTCGTCGTCACCGTGCTCGAGCAGCCGGCGCTGCTGATCGGGCTGATGGCGATCCTCGGCGGCGTGCTGTTCGCGGTCCGGCCGGTGATCCACGGCTGGGCCATGGACATGACCCCCGACCGCATGCACGGCAGCGCCGTCAGCCTGCTGTTCGGCACCCAGTCCGCGTTCTCGATGATCGTGCCGATCATGGGCGGCGTCATCGCCGACACCTGGGGCGTGGTCGCGGTGTTCTACGCGCTCGCAGCGACCATGGCGGTCGCCACCCTGATCACCGTCACGCTGCCCGACCGGCGCCGCTGATCAACCGTTCATCAGATCGATGGTCGCTTGGCAGAGCTCGTTGGCCGGGTCGGCGAAGGCGCTCAGGATGGTGAAGTGGTTACGCCCCGCGGGCTCCAGGTAGCGGCAGCGCCCGCCCTTGGCGTTCCAGGTGTTGACCAGATTGCGCGACTGGTGGCGGAAGGCGTCGCTCTCCGCGCCGCCGGGCACGACCAGGAGCGGGATTGCCGGCGCCTTCTCGGAGAACTGCGGGCTCCAGGTCGCGACCTCGTCGTCGGTCAAGCCCAGGGTGTCCTGCAGGTAGCAGCCCGCCATGGCGCGCAGGTCGAAGATGCCAGAAATGGCGACGCCGCCCTTGAGTGTCGCGGCCGGGAGGCGCATTTCGGCCTGCCAGTCGGTCTGCGCCATCACCGCCGTCAGGTGGCCGCCGGCCGAATGGCCGGATACGTAGAGCCGCTCCGCATCGATGCCGAGCTCGGCCGCGTTGGCGTGGACCCAGGCGATGGCCTGGCGGCACTGGCGCACGATGTCGGCCATACGCACGGCCGGCATCAGGTCGTATTCGACCAGCGCGAAGGCGATGCCGGCCTCGGCGTAGGCACGCGCCAGGAAGGTCTGGTCGTCCTTGCTCCGGCTCATCCAGTAGCCGCCGTGGATGTAGAGCAGCGCCGGATGCGGCCCGGCACCCGTCGGCAGCACGATGTCCATGGTCTCGCGCGGAGACGTGCCGTAGGCGACGTCGCAGCGGCAGGGGAAGTCCTCGAACACCTTGGCGCACATCGGCTGCCAGCGTTCGTACATGCCGACGTGCTCAGGCACCATGGCCCGGTTGTTGAATTGGGCGTCGAGCCCGGCCCTGTCGTCGAACCGCGGATGCGGCGGCAGTTCCAGCATGGCGTCCGGTCCTTCCAGGATCAGGTGAGCGGCATCATGACGTGGCTCTGGTAGGCCGGGCGGGCCTGTAGCCGGTCGTACCAGGCCGCGACGTTGGCGAGCGCCGGCCGCTCGATCGCCATGTTGTACCAGCGATAGACGGCGCAGCCGACCGGGATGTCGCCGGTCGAGGGCTGGTCGCCGCCGATGAAGTCGCGCGTCGCCAGCACGTCGTCGAGAATGGCGAAGGACTTGCCGAGCGCCACGGCATGGGCGGCGACCGCCTTCATGTCGCGTTCGGCCTCCGGCGTGCGCACCAGGGTGCGGAAGATCGGGCCGATGGTCGGCGCCATCACGGTCAGGAACCAATCCATCCACTGGCCGTTCCAGGCGCGCGCTTCCGGCGAGGCGAGGGCGAATCCGGCGGTGCCGTACTTGTCGGCGAGATAGCGCACGATGGTGTTCGATTCCCAAACGTACGTGTCGCCGTCCTCGAGCGTCGGCACCAGGCCGTTAGGATTTTTGGCGAGGTATTCGGGCGTGTTGTTGCCGCCGAACTGCAGACCCATGTCGACGCGCTTGACGTCGATGCCGAGCTCGGCCGCGCACCACATGACCTTCTGGACGTTGATGGAATTGGCTCTGCCGAGCACCCGGATCATGGAACTTTCCTCCCGCATCGCCGCGACCGCGGCTGTTAACACGAATTTACACGACGCCGGTCTGGGCCAGCTTAGCACCCGGATGGTGATGTGCTAACAAAGACACTGTCAATCGATTGTATTTTCAGGTGTGTCGAATTCGTTGATCAGTTTGTCCCGCGCGTATTGGTAGGCTTTCCCGATACGCGTCTCCTGCCGAAGGGTCTGGCCTCCACCGGCCAGGCCCTTTTTTCGTCATGGCGCCCGGCGGGGCGCGGGACCTTATTCGTTTCCGGTGAACTTGTAGCCGCAGCCGACCACGGTGGTGATGTAGCGGGGCTTGCGCGTGTCCGGCTCGATCTTGCGCCGGATGCGGCTGATCAGGACGTCGATCAGGCGTTCGGTCGGCGAATCGGCGTCGTGGCTGACCGCGTCGAGCAGGTACGCGCGGGTCAGCACCCGGTCCGGCGACTTGACCAGTGCGGCGAGCAGGTTGAATTCGGCGCGGGTGAAATCGACCGGTTGGTCGTCCGGGGCAGTGACCGTGCGCGCCTCCAGGTTGACCCGGCAGCCGTCGAAGCCATGGATGGCGTTCTGTGCGTTGACGCGGTCGCGGCGCTGGCCGCGGCCGATCAGGTTGCGCACCCGCGCCGGCAGTTCGTCCGGATCGAACGGTTTGGTCAGGTAGTCGTCGGCGCCGATGGCGAGCGCGGCGGTGCGGTCGCTCTTGCCCTTGCGCGTGGTGATGACGACGATCGGAAGGTCGGAGCGTGCCCGCACCTGGCGGGCGAGCGAGAGGCCGTCTTCGTCGGGCAGCGTGAGATCGAGCAGGACGAGATCGATAGTTTCGGAATCGATCGCCGCCAGCATCTCGCGGCCAGTCGCCGCCAGGCTGATCTCGAAGCCGTCACGACGCAGATAAGCGCCCAAGAGACTCTGGACCAACTCGTCGTCCTCGACGATCAGCAAGCGCGGTGCCGCCATCTCCGCCCTGCGCGTTTTCATCACCAATGCGCGACAAGCTTACTCCAATCGTCTCGCTTGGCCAGACCCCGGAACGGTTTTTCTCGTTTTGATCGGGGCCTTCAGGCTGATGTAACGATGATCGTCTAGGGGCGGAAAACCAGGCTTTTCGAGCATATCATGAACGCGTCTAACTTGCCCGTCACCGTCGACCACTGGATCCTTCCCGCCACCGGGTGGAGCGTCCGGCTGCCGGCCGGATGGCGTCTCGGCGAATGCCGTTTCAAACGCCGAGGCGA
Source organism: Rhodospirillaceae bacterium (assembly GCA_038110665.1). Taxonomy (GTDB): domain Bacteria; phylum Pseudomonadota; class Alphaproteobacteria; order Rhodospirillales; family Casp-alpha2; genus TMED8. The sequence goes on from JAYNJY010000019.1 coordinate 17,979, forward strand.
TGGCCTCGTGCTTAGCTGGGCGGCGGGCGGCAGGACGATCCTGCGCGGCTTCTACGGCCGCGAGGTGCCGCCCGACCTGCGCGACGAAATCGGGTTGCGGCTGCCCGGCGAGTTGGCGCGGCTGATGGCGGGATTGTCGGAGAAGGCGCAGGAACTCGTCCTGGCCGACGGTTTCGGCGGCACCCGCCGGGGCACCGCCGCCCAGCCCGAATTGAGGCCCAGGTTGCCGGCCGTGAGCCGGCCCATGGATCGCAGCAACTGGTAGACGGCTAGGCGTTCGTCGTAAGCGGCGGAGGTGAAGTTGATCTGCGAGTTGGCGACCTCGTTCTCGGCGTCGAGCACGTTGATCACGGTTTCCTTGCCGGCCTCGCGCAGGCGCTTGCGCGACTCGAACACTTTGGACGCGATGTTGACCGCGTTCTCCAACAGCCCGAGGCGCGAGCGCGCCGTCAGCAGCGCCTGCCAGGAGAGACGCGTCTGCTCGATCACCTTGCGCGTGGTTTCGTCGCGGTTGTCCTGGCTGGCGCGGTAGTTGAAGGCCGCCTGCGACAGCGACTCGCGCGTCGAGAATCCGGCGAACAGGTTCCAGCTAGCCGTCACCAGCAGCGAATAGTCGCGCCGCACACCGATGGTGGCGTCGGCGTGCTTCTCGAAATTGAACTTGCCCTCGAGATCGACCGTCGACGCGAGCTCGGCCATGATCGTGCGCCGGCGCTCGCGTGCCACTTCGATGTTTGTCGTCGCGCCGGCGGCGGTCGGGTTCTCGCTGATGGCGATCTCGACGGCGCGCTCGAGCGTGCTCGGCAGCAGTTCGATGGGCGGCACCGGGTCGGTCATCGCCTCGATATCGGGAGCTGGCCATAGGTCTGCATGTAGCGGCTGACCGCGTCGGCGAGGGCGCCCTCGAAGTTGACCCGCCGCTCCTTGGAGATCTGTAGCCGCGACTTCGCTTGCAGCACGTCGACGGCGACGCCGGAGCCCCGCTGCACGCGCTCGTCCTCGAGTTTGAGCTGGCGTTGGATGGTCGCCTCGGTCTCGCGTGACAGTTCTACCAAGCGTTACTGGCGCAACACGTCGATGTAGGTGCTAGCGCCGGCGAACAGGATGTTCTGGCGCGTCGTCTCCAGGCTCGAGCGCGAAACTTCCCGATTGAGCCGCGCGGTGCGGACCTGCGCTTTGGTGAGGAAGCCGTTGAATAGGTTCTGCGTCACGGTCAGCGTGCTGGCCTGCTTGGTGCGGCTCGACGGCTTGCCGTCCTGGCCGTTGCCGGCGTTACGCTCGGCAGGGCTGTCGATCAGTTGGTGCCCGGTCTCGGCCGTGGCCGCGACGGTCGGGTAGTAGCTCGCCTTGGTCTTGGAAATCTCCTTGTCGGCGGCTTCGAGCGTCTTCATGGCCGAGCGGATCTGCGGGTGGTTGTAGAGCAGCCCAACCAGTTCCTTCTCCAACTGCGAAGCTGTCGCGTTCGCCGGGCCCAGCGCCGTCAGGCCGACCAGAGCCAAAACCGCTGTCGATCGACGATGAAACCGCATCCACTTCCCAGGTTCGAAGGTAACATCTTGATTCTCAACAGGTTAATAGGTTTTCCACAGTACGTCAATTGATCTGGGGGCAAATAAAATGTGTAATATCAATGAGTTGTGAAAATAATGGCCACGCACCCACCAGATCGATGGTCTCGGGGTGCCTTCAGGCCCAATATTTTGACGCCTCGAGGCGTCAGTGTATTCTGATCGCCAGGTCGGCCATGCGGAACTCGGCCGGTTGGATCAGCGCGCTCGACGCCACCGTCACCGAGTGCAGGCGGCCTTCCAGGTTGTTCTGCCAGAAGGTGAGGAACCAGGTCAGAATCGGGAACTTCGGCGCCATGTCGTAGTCCTGCCAGATATAGTGCTGCAGCAGGCTCGGGTGGTCGGGGCGATGGTAGAGGATTTCCGCCGTGGTCAGGTGACAGCCTTCGAGTTGACGCTTCAAATCAGACATTCGCTTCCTCCGGTTTGATGCGTAAGCATGTGGCAATGCTGCCGCCGGTCGATTCGCGTGTCAATAAAATTAAATGAAAACAATGCTCTGGCACTCGCTGAGCCGGAGTGCTGACAGGCGGAAATTGATCCGCTGCCGGGTGAGCGGGCCAAAAAATCGTCCGGCCGATGTCCTCTCGGGGGCATTGGCTCGACCGGACAGAAGGGGTCTGATCAGGGAGGCTGGCCGCGAGGGGCATCGCAGCCAAGCGGTAAAATTTAAACTTTCAGCATATATGTAAACACAAAATATATCTTCGGCCATAATATTGGCAAGAGATGTTTTGCTTATAATAGGAATTTATTAACTTTCGCAGATATGCCTGCTAAGTCATGGCACATGATCACCATGGCCCGCCAGGCGACGACAAGCTTCAGAACTTGGTGCGCCGAAAAGCCGGGTCTTGTTCCGTCACTTTTTTTCAAGTGCTTGAAACCAGAAGTCGATTCTTCTCAGAAAAACGGAACCGAAACGAATTTTCCGGGCCCGATTCGGGGCTCCGCCGCGACGGATCAGCCGCCGGCCGGACCGAATCCGCCGCCGCCCGGCGTCTCGATCACCATCACGTCGCCGGGCGCGAGCTCGGTGCCGTCGGCGCCCTTGAGCGCGTCGGTGCGGCCGTCGGCGCGCTCGACCGTGTTGCGGCCGCGCTGGCCGGCGCCGCCGCCATCGAGACCGAACGGCTCGGTCTCGCGATGGCTCGACAGGATCGTCGCGGTCATCGCCTCCAGGAAGCGCATGCGCCGCACCGTGCCGTCGCCGCCGCGCTGCCGGCCCTTGCCGCCGGAGCCCTTGCGGATGGCGAAACTCTCGAGCCGGACCGGGAAGCGCCATTCGAGCACTTCCGGGTCGGTCAGCCGCGCGTTGGTCATGTGGGTATGGACCGCGTCGGTGCCGTCGAAATCGGGGCTGGCGCCGGAGCCGCCACAGATGGTCTCGTAGTACTGGTGCTTGGCATTGCCGAAGAGAAAATTGTTCATGGTGCCCTGCGCCGACGCCAGCTTGCCGAGCGCGGCGTAAAGGCAGTCGGTGATGCACTGCGACGTCTCGGTGTTGCCGGCGATGACGGCGGCCGGGTAGACCGGCGCCAGCATCGAGCCTTCCGGCACGATGATGTCGATCGGTTTCAGGCAGCCCTCGTTTAGGGGAATTTCGTCGTCGACCAGGGTGCGGAAGACATAGAGCACGGCCGCCTTGGCGACCGCCGTCGGCGCGTTGAAGTTGCCCGGGTCCTGCGGCGAGGTGCCGGTGAAATCGACCGTGGCGCGCCGCGCCGCGCGGTTGACCGTGATCTTGACCTTGATCCGCCGCCCGCTGTCCATGGGATAAGTGAACTCGCCGTCCTTGAGCACGTCGATGACGCGCCGCACCGACTCCTCGGCGTTGTCCTGGACGTGGCCCATGTAGGCCCACACGACGTCGAGGCCGAAGTGGTCGATCATCTTCCTAAGCTCGCCAACGCCGGTGGTGTTGGCGGCGATCTGGGCGCCGAGGTCGGCTATGTTCTGGTCGACGTTGCGGCAGGGATAGGCGCCCGACGCGAGCAGCGCGCGGGTTTCCTCTTCGCGCAGCTTGCCGTCCTCGACCAGCAGGAAGTTGTCGATGACGACGCCTTCCTCCTCGATGATGCGCGAGTCGGGTGGCGACGAGCCCGGCGTCTTGCCGCCGATGTC
>JAYNJY010000020.1:0-9516 GCA_038110665.1 Rhodospirillaceae bacterium
GTCACGGCCAGCATCAGCGCCGCCGTGGCGTTGACCCACTCGGCCATGATACCGACGGCGCCGAACGAGAGCAGCGTGCCCAACACCAGCGCCTCGACCGGGCGCATCCGTCCGGCCGGGATCGGCCGGTTCATGGTGCGGGTCATGACGCGGTCGATGTCCTGGTCGTACCACATGTTGATGGCGCCCGACGCGCCGGCGCCGGCGGCGATGCAGATGATCGCGACCAGCGCGGTGTCGATGTGGATGGCGCCCGGCGCCAGCAGCATGCCGCAGGCGGCGGTGAACACGACGAGCGACATCACGCGCGGCTTCAGCAGGACCGCGTAGTCCTGCACTCGGAAGCGTTGCCGCTGCGGCAGCGGCGACGAGGACGTTGCGCCGGTGTCGTGGGTGGTGGTGCTCATGTCGGTGTCCAGAAACTCTCTTCGGCGCCCCTTATACGGCAAGCGGCCGGGATTGATCCAGTGCTGATATCGTTCACGGCCGCCGAAGCAGCGCGCGTCCCGCGATCCAGATGAACATGATGCCGCCGACGACGGTCAACAGCGAACCGACGCCGTAGACATAAAGGCCGACCTGGGCACTGAGCGCCTCGATGCCGTGGCCGCCGCCCGCCGTCTTGCGCGGCGCGCCGTGGCCGCCGGCGACGAAAAGCCCGATGCTGAACAGCACCTGGCCCCAGGCGTAGAGGTGAATCAGCGTCGTGACGGCGCGGCCGAGCATCACCGCCCGCCCCATCAACGGCAGCAGGAACCGGAACATCAGCCCCATGAACACCAGCGTCGCGCCGCCGATCATGCCGTGGTAATGGGCCGGCGTGCGGGTGTCGGCGCCGTCGACGAATAGCCCGAGCCCGCCGCCGATGCCGAACACGATGAACGACAGCCAGATGCATTTGAAGCCGGCGTCGTGCCGGGGAAGCGCCGCCGACCGGGCTTCCGTCACCATGGTCCGGAGCATGAACCCGGCCGCCAGCAGGCTCGGCGGCGCCAGCATATACTGCAGATTGGTGAAGGCCTTCGTCTGTTCGAACGAAAACGCGTCGAACAATACATAGAACAGCGGCCCGAGCAGGGCGGCGGCCAGCAATAGCGCCTGCGTGAGGCTGGCCAATTGCGGGCGGATCACCGGCTGTTCAATCGCCATCCCGCCAAGCACGTACCAGCCCGCCAGCATCATCGACACGTTGAGGAACTGCAGCACGTGGCCGCCGCCCCAGAACAGGCTCTCGTTGAAGTCGCCGTTGACTTCGTTCCCGGCCAGCTTCGACCAAGCGACCAAGAAACAGATCAATGCCAGGACGTAGATCACCGATCCGCTGACGGCGGCGACGGTGATCGGCTCCATCGGGCCGGTGCGGCGGGGGGACAGGCTGAAGAACCGGATCACCGAGAGCGTCAGACCGAGCGCCAGCATGGCAAGGCCGGCGTAGTAGATTGGATCGATAATGACCGGTACGTAATTGTTGAGGCTGGCATTTCCGCGATCGAGGAACGCCGGGACGAACATCAGCGGCAGTGACAGATAGCTCGCCCACAGCGCCAGCCGGCATGGCGCCGCGCCCTTTCGCGCACCATCGGTGATCCGGTGCGCGGCAATACTTAGCATGGCGCCGAAAATGCTCAAGAACCAGACCACGAAAGAGAAGATCACATGGATGATCAGTCCCTTTTGGAAAAACGCCACCGGCCACGGAAACAAGCTGTTGGTGTAGGGGACACGCGCCAGCACTAGTAGGAACGCGAATACGCCGGCAATGGCCAGCGACGTGAGCGCCAGTCCGCACCAACCCTTGAGTTCGCGCTTCGCGGCGGGGTCGGCCATGGCGGCCTCGAAACCGGCGTAGAGACTCCAGCGTTGCGGTTGGGCAGGCCGCAATGCGCTCATCTGGATGCTACCCGGCCACGTGCGGGAACATATGCACCGCCATCACGTAGACGACCACGCCGGATACGCCGACAAAGACCCAGAGTGTCCAGGTTTTGCGTGCGATCTTCTTGTGGCGGTCGAACTCACCCTTAAGCGCGCGGCTGAGTGTCCACGGTACCATCGGCACGATGAGAACCGCACCGACAACGTGAATGATGAGGATGGTGAAGTAGATCGGCCGGATGATGCCTTCGCCGCCGAATTTGGCAAATCCCGAATTGGCCTTGTAGATGACGTAGCTGACCAGGAACAACGCCGACACCGCCACGGCAGCCAGCATCCAGAACCGGTGGCGTTCGCGATCGCCAGCGCGGATGTAGCGGTAGGCGATCAGCAGGAACACGACCGAAAGCGCGTTCAACAGGGCGTTCAGATGGACGAGATCCTGGACGGTGTGCATTTCTTGAGGTCAGTCTCGGTGCGGTTCTTAGGCGGAATCGGCCGGTCAGTACATCTTGATGAACAGGCCGAAATACATGAACAGCGCCATCGCTGCCAGAATGACCGCCAGCATCCAGTTTTTCAAGCGCATGTTCAGTTTCCCGCCGAAGTTTCATTTGCCACTAGATGCGATTTAATAAAGGCCTATCGCCCGGGTTTCAATGGCACTTGGCGTAACACCATGCATGGCATGGCGAACAGTACGGAAAGTTGGGGGTTTGACACATTCAAAATTGCGAATAGTTTGACCGCCAACTCTTGCCTATGCCAGCCAGGACGGATACAAACTTTACCTAAACTGGGGGAGGGCGGCGTGTCTTTCGCTTCCGTCAAGCGCCGCTCGCCCGCGCGATCTCAGACTTCTGATCGACATATTCGGATGGAAAACATGCTGAAACGATTTTTACTTTTGATCCCCGCGGTGTGGCTCGGGGTAATTGCCGCCGCCAGCTCGGCTCTCGCCGACGGCTATGTGGCGCGCTCCAAGCCTTGGCAGATGTGGCTTCAGGAGCCCATGTCGCCCTCCGCGCAACAGGTCCATGACCTCAACCTGATTCTGCTGTGGATCGAAATCGCAATCGTCATCTTCGTGCTCGCCATTCTCGGCTACTGCTTGGTTCGGTTCAGTGAGAAGAATAACCCGGTTCCGTCGAAAACCACTCACAATACCAGCCTCGAGGTGATCTGGACGGCTGTGCCGATCCTAATCCTGATCGGCATAACCATTCCGTCGATGAAAGTACTCTATTTTGCCGACCACACGCCAAACGCCGAGATGACCCTCAAGGTGAAGGGAAATCAGTGGTTTTGGTCCTACGAATATCCCGATCATGGGGGCGTTACCTTCGACAGCGTGCCCATCCAGACTGAGGATTTAAAGCCGGGTCAGCCCCGACTCCTTAGTGTCGATAATCCGGTCTACCTGCCGGCCGAGACCAACGTTCGCCTGCTGCTCGGCTCCAACGACGTCATCCATAACTGGGCGATCCCATCGCTGTCGGTGAAGCTCGATACCACGCCAGGCCGTGTCAACGAGACCTGGGTGCGCATCAACAAGCCGGGCGACTACTACGGTATGTGCTCCGAACTCTGTGGCGTGAACCACGGCTTTATGCCAATCCATATCAAGGCACTGCCCAAGGCCGAATTCGCCGCCTGGGTCGAAAAAGCGAAGAAGCAGTTCGGCAGCATCGATACCGAAGTGAAGCCCGTTCGCCTCGCCAAGGCGACGGCGCGCTGAACGCGCGCACAGGCGGCAAGAAGAATTTTTGAAAAGGGACACTGATCATGTCTAACGCAGCAGACGCTCACCACGCCGACCATCATGGTGGTCATCACCACCCGGGTTTCTTCACCCGCTGGTTCTGCTCCACCAACCACAAAGACATTGGCACCCTCTACCTCTGGGTCTCGATGCTTGCGGCGATCATCGGCGGCATGATGTCCTGGTACATCCGCGCCGAGCTCGCGGAGCCGGGTCTACAATTCATCGCCGACGATCCGACCGGCAAGCAGTTCTACAATGTTCTGGTCACCGGCCATGGCTTTATCATGGTGTTCTTCGTCGTCATGCCGGCGATGATCGGCGGTTTCGGCAACTGGTTCGTGCCGCTGATGATCGGCGCGCCGGACATGGCTTTCCCGCGTATGAATAATATCTCGTTTTGGCTGCTGGTCGCGGGCTTTCTGCTGCTCTTGGTCGCTGCCGTCATTGACGGCGGGCCGGGCACCGGCTGGACGGTCTATCCGCCGCTTTCTGGTATCGATTTCCATCCCGGGCGAGCGGTCGACTTCGGTATTCTATCGCTGCACGTGGCGGGGGCCTCGTCGATCCTGGGAGCTATCAATTTTATCGTCACCATCTTCAACATGCGTGCGCCGGGCATGACCATCCACCGCATGCCGCTGTTCGTTTGGGCGATCCTTATTACCGCTTTCCTGCTGCTGCTGGCGCTGCCGGTGCTGGCTGGCGGTCTCACCATGCTGCTGACCGACCGCAACTTCGGCACGGCCTTCTTCAAGCCGGCATTGGGTGGCGATCCGGTGCTGTGGCAGCACTTGTTCTGGTTCTTCGGCCACCCGGAAGTGTATATCATCATCATTCCTGCCTTCGGCATCGTCAGCCAGATCGTTTCGACCTTCTCGAAGAAACCGGTGTTTGGCTATCTAGGCATGGCATACGCTATGGCCGCGATCGGCGTCGTCGGTTTCGTCGTGTGGGCGCACCACATGTTCACCATCGGCTTCAACGTCGACACCCGAGCCTACTTCACGGCGGCCACCATGGTCATCGCCGTACCCACGGGCATTAAGATCTTCAGCTGGCTCGCCACCATGTGGGGCGGCTCGATAAAGTTGGAAGTGCCTATGCTGTACGCAGTGGCATTCATCTTCCTCTTCGTCGTCGGCGGCGTCACCGGCATTACCTTGGCCAACGCTTCTGCCGATCTGGTCTTCCACGACACCTACTACGTGGTCGCCCACTTCCACTATGTGATGGGCATCGCCGCCATTCTCGGCATGTTCGGTGGCTGGTACTACTGGATCGGCAAGATGAGCGGCTGTCAGTACCCGCAGGCGCTCAGCAAGCTGCAGTTCTGGGTGTTCTTCATCGGCGTCAACGTCTTGTTCTTCCCGCAGCATTTCTCCGGCTTTGCCGGCATGCCGCGCCGTATTCCGGACTACCCGGACGCCTACGCGCCCTGGAATATGATCAGCTCCATTGGCGCGGCAATCACCGCGTTTGGCACCCTTCTGTTCTTCATCGTCTTGTGGCGCACCTATGCCGCCGGCATCAAGGTGGAGGCCAACCAGTGGGGTGAAGGCGCAACCACGCTGGAGTGGACGGTCGCCTCGCCGGCGCCGTGGCATACCCACGAAGTGCTGCCGGACATGCACGGCAAGGCACCGGCAGAGTAACGCGGCCGGGGCTCGCAGGGGGTATCGGGCAATGGCCTCGACCAAGACCAAAAATCGCCGTTCGGCGGCGGCGCTCGGCGTCGTCGTCGCCGGCATGGTTGGTCTGGCCTTTGCCTCGGTGCCACTCTACCAACTCTTCTGTCAGATTACCGGTTATGCCGGCACGCCGCGCATAGATGCCAATGCGGGGCGCGGCGCGGTCAGTTCGAAGACCATGGATGTGCGTTTCGACGCCAATACAGATCCGCGCATCCCCTGGGGCTTCAAGGCCGAACGGTTGGCGCTGACGGTGAAGTTGGGCGAGCCGACGCTGGCGTTCTACCGGGCTCACAACAACAGTAACGAGACGATCACCGGCACTGCCGTGTTCAACGTGACGCCGTTCAAGGCGGCGCCGTACTTTTCCAAGATCGAATGCTTCTGCTTCACCGAGCAGACGCTGAAGCCGGGTGAAACCGTCGACATGCCGGTCGAGTTCGTCGTCGATCCGGACATCCTCAAGGACCCGACGACCAACGAGGTCCGGGCGATCACCCTGTCCTATACCTTCTACCGCGCCGAGACGGACGGCAAGAAAGCCACTTCGAAACCGCCGGCGACCGCCGCAAAGGTCGGCGCCGGCGACGGCATTATCAAAGGTTAAGCAATTTTCCCGTCGAATGGAGATCATTGATGGCTAGTACGGAAAGAACCCATCCCTACCACCTGGTGAACCCGAGCAAGTGGCCGTTCGTCGGCTCTATTGCCGCGTTCATCATGGCGACCGGCGGCATCTGGTATATGCACGAAGGGCCGATCTACGGCTTCCTGGCGGGCCTCGTGCTGATGCTCTACACCATGTTCGGCTGGTGGAGGGACGTGGTCACCGAAGCCGAGGGCGGCATCGATCACACCGACACCGTGCGCCACGGGCTGCGCTTGGGCATGGTGCTGTTCATCGCCTCCGAGGTGATGTTCTTCTTCGCCTTCTTCTGGGCCTTTTTCGACGCCACGATCCCGTTCATCAGCCGCACCGCGCATGAGGTTTGGCCGCCCAAGGGCGTCGTGCCGTTCGACACCTGGCACCTGCCGTTCCTGAACACCCTGATCCTGCTGACCTCCGGCGCCACAGTGACCTACGCGCACCATGCGCTGATGAAAGGCGACCACAAGAAAACGGCGTTCGGCCTTTTGCTCACCATCATCCTGGGCCTGATCTTCACCGCGACCCAGGCCTACGAGTACGGCCATGCCGCCTTCGGCTTCACCGATGGCATCTACTCGTCGACCTTCTACCTGGCGACCGGCTTCCACGGCTTCCACGTGATCGTCGGCACGATCTTCCTGATCGTCTGCTACTTCCGGGTGCTCAAGGGCCACTTCACGGCCGAGCACCACGTCGGCTTCGAGGCCGCCGCCTGGTACTGGCACTTCGTCGACGTGGTCTGGCTGTTCCTGTTCTGCTGCATCTACTGGTGGGGCGGTTCGGGCTACGTGCCGGCCAGTTAAACCGGCCCAAAATCCATTCGATCGACGGCGCCCGTCATTTCCATGGCGGGCGTCGTTGTTTTTCGGCGCCGGCGCGCTAACGTGAGCGGCGTGGCAACCAGGAGGTCCTAATTCCATGAACATCACATCCGGGGGATCGATCTTCCTCTCGCTCCTGAAGGACGAGGGCATCACCCACATGTTCGGCAATCCCGGCACGACCGAACTGCCGATCATGCATGCCATGCGCGAGCACCAGGACCTGACCTACGTGCTGGGCTTGCAGGAAAGCCTCGTCGTCGCCATGGCCGACGGCTTCGCCCGCGCGTCCGGCAAGCTCGCAGCCTGCAATGTGCACGTCGCGCCCGGCCTCGGCAACGCCATCGGCGCTATCTACAACGCGCGTTTCACCGGCACGCCGATGATCATCACCGCCGGCCAGCAGGAACAGGGGCATGGCCTGACCGAGCCCCTGCTCTACGACCCGCTGGTGCCGATCGCCCAGCCGGTGGTCAAGTGGGGGACGGAAGTAACCCGCCTTGACGACCTACCGCGCATCATCCGCCGCGCCGCCAAGATCGCGACCACACCGCCGACCGGGCCTGTGTTCCTGTCGCTGCCGGGCGACGTCTTGAACGAGGAGGCCGGCATCGACATGGGCATGTCGACCCGCGTCGATACCCGCGTGCGGCCGGCCGACGACGTGCTGGCGTCGCTGGCGGAACGCCTGCTCCAGGCCAAGAAGCCCGTGATCATCTGCGGCGACGAGCTGGTCCGCACCGACGCGCTCGCCGAGGCGGCGCGTTTCGCCGAAACGCTCGGCGCCGATGTCTTCCAGCAGACCGTGCCCTATGGCGCCCATTATCTTTCCGAACACGCCTGCTTCATGGGCACGCTCAGCCGCGATCAGAAGAACGTTCGCGACACGCTGCAGCCCTACGACCTGATGATCGTGCTCGGCGCCGACGTGCTGCGCATGTCGGTGTGGAGCGAGGTCGATCCGCTGCCGGACGGACTGCCGATCGTGCAGATCGGCCTGGTCGACTGGGAGATGGGCAAGAACTATCCCGCCGAACGCGCGCTCTACGGCGATCTCAAGGTAACGCTCGCGGCATTGGTGCCCATGCTGGCGCAGAAAGGCGGCGCCGGGCTCGAGGCCCGCGCCAAGGCCGCGCTCGCCGATCTCGCCGGACGCAACTGGTCGGCCAAGCGCGGCAAGCTGGTCGAGACCATCGAGGCGGCGCCGCGTGGCACGCCGATGTTGCCCGATCTGTTCTGCCTGCGTGTCGTCGACGCGTTGCCGGCCGACGCCGTGGTCGTGCAGGAGGGCCTGACGTCGACGCGCTTTCTGCCCAACCTGCTCGCCTACAAGGACCGATACAGCTACCACGGCTTCGCGTCGGGCGGCATCGGCTGGGCGGTGCCGGGCTCGGTCGGCGTGCAACTGGCGCAGCCGGACCGGCCGGTCTGCTGCATCGTCGGTGACGGCAGTTCGATGTATTCGATCCAGGCGCTGTGGACGGCGGCCAACATGCGCCTGCCGATGACCTACGTGATCGCCGACAACGGCGCCTACCGCATCCTCAAGCAGCGCCTGAAGGCGTTCCATGCCAACGAGCACTACGTCGGCATGGACCTGGACGACCCCAGGATCGATTTCGTCGGCCTGGCGAAGTCGCTCGGGCTCGACGCCGTCCGCGTCACCGATCCGGACGAACTCAGGGACGCTGTCGCCGCCGGCATGGCGTCGGGCCGCCCGAACCTGGTCGACGCGGTCGTCGACGGCACCGTCTGAGCGGGTGCTCGGTGACAATGTCACCGCGCCTGCCGGGCCGATGCGCTAGACTGACGGGGTTGGACGCGGATTGGAGCAACCGGGCGTGAGCGACAAGACCTACCCGCAATGGACCACCGGCGCCACGGTGTTGCTCGGGCTGCGCGTCAGATGCCCGCGCTGCGGCGAGGGCCGCATCTTCTCGGGCTATATCAAGATCGCCGACCAATGCCCGGTCTGCGGGCTCGGGCTCGCCGGCCATGATGTCGGCGACGGTCCGGTGGTGCCGGCCATGCTGGTGATCGGAACCGTGGTGGTCGGCCTGGCGCTGTACGTGGAGTTCGGCTACGAGCCGCCCTGGTGGGTGCACGTGGTGCTGTGGGGGCCGCTAGTCGTCGGCATGGTGCTCGGCATGCTGCCGCCCCTGAAAGGGCTCTCGGTGGCGCTTCAGCACCGCTATCGCTCGACGGAAGAGGAAGGCCGGCTCGGCGGCACTTGAGCCGCCGCCCATATCACGACTTCGGCCGGACCTTGACCCGGTCGGTCACCGACTGCAGGCCCTTGATGCTCTTGACGATGGCGATGGCCTTGGCCTTTTCCTCGGCGCTCAAGGCTCGGCCGAATAGGAACACGTGGCCCTGCACCGAACGCCAGCGGGAGTTGGTGACATTGACGCCCGTGCCGTCGAGCAACAGCCCATTGATTTTGGTATTGATCACGGTGTCGTCGACGAAACCCTCGACCGCATCTTTCTTCTGCTCGACCGGCTTGATCACCAGGAGTTCGTTGATCACCGATTTCACGCCGGCGACGCCGGCGGCGAGCTTCCCGGCCTTGTCCTTGATCTCCGGCTTCTCGACCGCACCGGTCAGCATGACATCCTGTTCGTAGACGTCGGCGTTGATCGAAATCACTTCGCTGCCCTTCTTGTCGATCACCTCGGCGGTGATCTTGGCCTTGATCTCGGTATCCTTGGCGATGTC
>JAYNJY010000020.1:9616-20603 GCA_038110665.1 Rhodospirillaceae bacterium
GGCTGGCCGAACTTGGCGTTGTCGGCGGCGATGATCATGTCGCACATCATCGCGACCTCGCAGCCGCCGCCGAGCGCGAAGCCGGCCACCGCGGCGATTACCGGCTTGCGGCAACTGGCGAGCCGTTCCCAATCCTTGGTGATGAAGTCGCCGAGGTAGACGTCCATGTAGGACTTCGACTGCATTTCCTTGATGTCGGCGCCGGCGGCGAAGGCCTTTTCGGAACCCGTCACCAGCAGGCAGCCGATGTCGTCATCCGCCTCGAAGGCATCGACGGCCGCGGCGACCTCGCGCACTAGGTCGGCGCAAAGCGCGTTCAGGGCGTCCGGCCGGTTGAGGGTGATCTTGCCGACGCTGTCGATCTTCTCGGCGATGATGAACTTGTAGGACATGGGAAAAAGGCTCCACTGCAGCGGGTTCGAATGGTGAGGAACTGACTCTTAGCGCTACGGCCCGGGGGCGCAAGCCGTTTTTTGCGGCGCAATATCGCAGATGCGGTCAAGCTTTCGCCGCGGCGGTGCCCTGGGCGACCAGCCATTCGACAAAGCGCCGCGTGCCGTGCGCGATGCGCCGTTCGCTCGGCCACACCGCGTAGTAGCCGAGTTCGCGCGCCAGCGGGCGCTTGAACGGGCGCACCAGGGCGTCGGTGCGAAACGCGTCGGCGAGCAGGCGTTCCTGCCCCATGGCGACGCCGATGCCCTCGATCGCCGCCTGGTAAGTGATCAACGAACTTTCAAACAACTGGTCGTGGTCGCCGCTCGGCTTCGGCCAACCGACCGATTTCAACCAATCGGCCCAGTCGCGCCGCCGGTACCGCGTTTGCAGGATCGGCGCGCCGGCGAGGTCGGCGGCCGACTTCATGCCGCCCAGGCGCTCGACCAGGCGCGGGCTGGCGACCGGTTCAATGATGTCGGAGAAGACCAGCGCGGCTTCCAGGCCGCGCCAACGGCCGTCGCCGAACTGCACGGCGATCTCCAGGTCCTTGCGCGAGAAGTCGACCGGTTCGACGCCGGTCTGCATGCGTACCGTGCAATCCGGATTGGCGGCGTTGAAGCCGGGCAGCCTGGGCAGCAGCCAGCGCGCCGCGAAGGTCGGGTAGACCTGGACGCGGACCGTGCGTGGGTCGTTGCCGGTCGCCAGTTGCCGGGTCGCCTGCTCGATGGCGTCGAAGGCCGGGCCGATGTCGCGCAGGTAGCCGCGGCCCATGGTGCTGAGCTGCACGCGCCGGCCGCGCCGCTCGAAAAGGGTCACGCCCAAGGCCTGCTCGAGCACCGAGATTTGGCGGCTGACCGCAGCCTGGCTTACGCCGAGCGTGTCGGCGGCGGCGGTGAAGCTTTCGGCGCGGGCGGCGACGGCGAAGGTGTGCAGCGGGTTTAGCGGGGGCAGTCCGGCGGGCATGGTTACAAATAATCTTCTTTTATCAACATATAACCATTCAGCCCTGGAATCGTCTCAAAGACAACATGATAATGCTATCAGGGGAAACGCCGCCACGGCGGCTCATAGATAATGGTTATATCATGATGAGCTTCGAACTGAGCGAAGAGCAAAGCCTGTTTCGCGATTCCGTGCGTGGCTTCGCCGAGCGTCACTTGGCCGAGGGCGCGCTCGCGCGTGCTCATGCCGGTGGTTTTCCGCGCGACGTCGCCAAGCTGATGGCCGGGCAGGGACTGCTCGGCATCACCATCCCGGAGGAGGCCGGCGGCATCGGCGGTACGCTGATGGACGCGGTCATCGCCATCGAGACCGTGGCCGGCATCTGCCCGCGCAGCGCCGACGTCGTTCAGGCCGGCAACTTCGGCGCCATCCGCACCTTCGCCGAATATGCCAACGCCGAACAGCGCGAGCGTTTCCTGCAGCCGTTGCTCGCCGGCGAAAAGATCATCACCCTCGGCATGAGCGAACCCGAGGCTGGCTCGGCGGTGACCGATCTCGTCACCACGGCGACGCCCGACGGCGACGGCTACCGCATCAACGGCACCAAGGTGTTCGGCACCCACAGCGCCGAGGCCGACTATATCCTCGCCTACGTGCGTTTCGGGCCCGGCGTCGGCGGCATCGGCTCGGTGGTAATCGAGAAGGGCATGAATGGCTTCAGCCACGGCCGCCCGGTGCCCTATCTGGGCGGCGAGGAGTGGGCGCAGCTCTACTTCGACAACGTCTACGTCGGACCTGAGAACGTCATCCTCGGCCCCGGTGGCTTCAAGAAGCAGATCGCCGGCTTCAACGTCGAGCGCATCGGCAATTCGACGCGTTCGCTGGCGCTCGGCCAGCTCGCCTTCGACATCGCCCGCGACCATGCGCTCGAGCGCAAGCAGTTCGGCCGGCCGATTTGCGAGTTTCAGGGCTTGCAGTGGACCTTCGCGGAACTCAAGGTGCAACTGGAAGCGGCGCGGCTGCTGCTCTATCGGGCCGCCGCCAATGCCGATCACGGCTTGCCTTCGGCGGAGGAAACCACCATGGCCAAGTACGCCTGCAACCAAGTCGGCTTCGCCGCCGCCAACGCGGCCATGCAGGTATTGGGCGCCGCCGGCTACAGCCAGGACAATCTGGTCGAATACTGTTTCCGGCGCACGCGCGGCTGGCAGATCGCCGGCGGTTCGCTCGAAATGATGAAGAACCGACTGGCCGAGATCATCTTCGAGCGCCGTTTCGACCAGCGCCCGCCGAAGGCCGGTTGAGCGGGGCGAACGGAGGTGCAAACGTGAGCGAACGATCAATTGGCGGGCGGCGTCTGGCCGACGCGCTGTTGCGCCCGCGCATCGCCGCCGTTTACGGCGCCTCGGGCGATCCGAAGAAGAACACCGGCCGGCCGCAACGGTTCCTGAAGACGCACGGATTTACCGGCCAGGTCATCCCGATCAATCCGAACCGCGACGAGGTCCAGGGCGTACGCGCCTATCCGACCCTCGCCGCGGCGCCGCGCGGTGTCGAGCATGCGCTCATCATGGTGCCGAAGCGGGCCGTGCTCGCCGCCGTCGAGGACTGCGCGGTGGCCGGCGTAAAGGTCGCCACCATCTATTCCGACGGTTTCGCCGAGACCGGACCGGAGGGCGCCGAACTGCAGCGCCGGATCGTCGATGCGGCGCGGGCCGGGGGTGTGCGCATCGTCGGGCCCAACTCCATGGGCGTCATCGACCTCAACACGCCGCTGACACTCTCCATCAACGCCATCCTGGAGATGGGCAAGCTGCCGGCCGGGCGGCTCGGCGTCATCTCGCAGAGCGGCTCGCTCCTGGGCGCCTTGATCTCGCGCGGCGCGGGGCGCGGCGTCGGCTTTTCGTCGTTGCTTTCCATCGGCAACGAGGCTGACCTCGGCGTCGGCGAACTGATCGACCTTTTGGTCGACGAACCGATGACCGACGCCATCGCGCTCTTCCTCGAAGGCATCCGCGATTGCGAGCGCGTCGCCCATGCGGCGCGGCGCGCCTTCGCCGCCGGCAAGCCGGTCGTCGCCTACAAGCTCGGCCGTTCCGACGTCGGGCGCGAGCTGGCGGTGTCGCATTCGGGTGCGGTCGCCGGCCCCGACTCGGCCGTCGATGCATTCATGCGTCATCACGGCATTCTCCGCGTCGACATGCTGGAAACGCTGCTCGAACTGCCGGCGCTGGCGCGCGGTATGAAGCCGGGCGCGGCCCGGCGTGTCGCCGTGATCACCACCACCGGCGGCGGTGCCGCGACCATCGTCGACCGTCTCGGTGCGGCCGGCATGGAACTGGTGCCGGCGACGCCTCGGCTGCGCGAGCGTTTGAGCGAATTTGGCATGAAGCTCGGCCACGGCCGGCTGATCGATCTCACCATGGCCGGCGCCAGGCCGGACGTCTACGGCGCCACGCTCGAAGTGCTGCTCAATGAAGACGCCATTGACGCGGTCGTCGCCGTGGTCGGTTCGAGCGGCCAGTTCCAGCCGGAAATCGCCGTCTCGCCGATCATCAACGTCAAGAAGACCGGAAAGCCTTTGGCCTGCTTCATCGCGCCGGACGCGCCCGAGTCCCTGAAACTGCTCGCCGCCGGCGGCGTCGCCGCCTTCCGCACGCCGGAAGCCTGCGCCGACGCCGTTCGGGCGTTGGTTTCATGGCGCGCACCGGCCGTCGTGGCAGCGCCGGACGTCCCGCTTGCCGCCGTTGCGAAGGCGCTTGGCGGCGCCAAGGGGCCGATCCTCGACGAGGCGCGGGCGCGCGGCGTGATGAAAGCGCTCGGTGTGCCGGTGTCGGAACCGCTCCATCTCGCCGGCCCGGACGCCGAAATCCCTGACGGCGTCGCCTATCCGGTTGCCGCCAAGGTGCTGTCGGCGGACCTGCCGCACAAGACCGAGGCCGGTGCCGTCGCCCTGGGGCTCAAGGACGAAGCCGAATTGAAGGCGGCGATGGCGGGGATCTGGGCCTCGGCCAAGGCCTACAAGCCGGATGCCGGGCTCGACGGCATCCTCGTCGAACCCATGGTCAGCGCGCTTGCCGAGGTGCTGCTCGGTTACCGCTTCGATGCCGAGGCCGGCCCGGTGGTGGTGCTCGGCATGGGCGGCATTCTCACCGAAATCTACGAGGACGCGGCCGTGCGCCCGGCGCCCGTCGACAGGGCGCTGGCGCGGGAGATGATCGAAGAGGTCAAGGGGCTCGCCTGCATTCGTGGCTACCGTAACCTGCCGAAGGGCGATCTCGACGCGCTGGCGGACGCCATCGTCGCCGTTTCGGCGTTGGCGCTGGTCGGTGCGCCCAGGGTCGCCGAGGCCGAGATCAACCCGCTGATGGTGCGGGGAACGGGCGCCGGAGTTGTTGCGGTGGACGCATTGGTCCGGCTCTAGCATAATCCGGACTACACAACCCCGGACTTACATACCCCGATGCCACAGAAGCGAACCGTGCTCGTGGTCTGCGACGGCCTCAGAGCCGACCTGATCACGCCGAAACTTGCTCCCAATCTTTGCCGGCTCCAGGCGCTCGGCCGTTGGTTCCCGAGCCACCGCAGCGTCTTTCCCTCGACCACGCGGACCACGTCGGCGTCGATCTCGACCGGCTGCCATCCCGGCCGCCACGGCCTCCAGGGCAACGCCGTCGCGCTCGATGAGGGTGCGGGACTGGTGCCGTTGACCGCCGGCGCGCCCGATTTCTGCGACCGGCTCAGGAAGGCGACCGGCACGACGCTGCGCGTGTCGACCATGGCCGAGCGCGTCAGCGACCACGGCGGTTCCATCGTCTTCTCCAATGTTTCGCCGGGCGCCGCCTACTTCCAGGATCCGGACGGCTTTGGCTTCGTCTATCACCGCTCGGGTTCCTACGGGCCCGGCCTGAAACCCATCGACGGCGACGGCGCGCTCAAGGTCTCCCACGATTTCGATGGCGATACCGCGATGACCACGCGCTTCATCGAAGAGGTGCTCTGCGAACGCAAGCCTGCGTCGGCCGTGCTCTGGCAGTGCGAGCCCGACCATTCGCAGCACGAATATGCGCTCGGCGCGCCCGAGCACCTGCGTGCCCTTGCCGCCGCCGACGCCAACGCCGGCCGCGTCGCCGAGGCGGTCGCCGAGCTGAACGCTGCCGGCGAGGATATCCTGCTGCTGGTCGCCTCCGACCACGGCCACGAGACCGTTCGCAACATCATCGACCTCGAGGCGCTGCTGATCGAGGCCGGCTTCAAAAGTGATCGCGATTCGCATGAATGCGTCGTCGCCTCGCAGGGCCTGAGCGCCTTCATCTATCTCTCCGACGCGGCGCGGCCGCGCCTAGCCGAGATCGTCCGCTGGCTCGAAGGGGTCGAGGGCATCGGCAGCATCCATGCCGGCGACGAACTCGCGCGCCTCGGACAGCGCACCGACGGCGCACTCGCCATTGCCGTCGACGGCGGCAAGTCGGGGGATGCCAACGAATTCGGCGTCGCCGGCCTGAGCGATGCCTTCTTCAACCGTTTCAGCACGGAGACCGCCGTCGGCAACGGCCAGCATGGCGGTCTCGGCACCAACGAGCAGAACCCGTTCCTGATCGCAATCGGGGAGGGTTTTGCGGCGGGCAGCGTGCATGGCGGCGAAACCTCGGCGATAGATCTGGCGCCGACCTTGCTGAGTCACCTCGGGCGCCCGGTCGACGGTATGGACGGCGTGCCGTTGCAAGCGCGGGCCTGAGCCGGTGGACACGGCCGGCGACAGTCCGGGGCATACCGACAATCCCTGGCTCCGGCGGCTGCCGATCCTGGTGCTCGCGCACGTGGTCGGGACCCTCAACGTAGTTTCGGTCATGTCGATGGCGCCGGTGATCACCGACCAGTTGGGCCTTTCGGCGGCGCTGTTCGGTACTTTCGTTTCCGCCTACTACGGCGCCCAGGCGACCGGCTCGCTGCCGGCCGGTGGCATCACCGACGGCTTCGGCATCGGCCGCGCGCTGGTGGCCGCGCATCTGGTGATGATCGTCGGCGCGTTGATCATGGCCTTCGCCGACGGCTACGCGGTCTGTGTCGCCGCCATGGTCTGCATGGGCCTAGGGTATTCCTTAACCAATCCGTCGACGGCGCGCGGCGTGCTCGACTGGTTCCCGGGCGAGCGGCGTGGCCTCGCCATGGGGCTCAAGCAGGTTGGCGTGCCGATCGGTGGCGTCCTCGCCGCCGGCAACGGCGCGCTTGCCGCCTATTTCCCGTGGCAGTCGCTGATGCTCGGCGTTGCCGTGCTGATCGCCTTGAACGGGTTGCTTTGCATGACGCTGTTCCGTTTCGACCGCAAGCTGCCGCCCGAACAGCGCCGTAGCCCGATCGCCAATATCGGTGAGGTGTTCCGCGACCGCAACTTCAACGTCTATGCGCTGCTGTCCGGCCTGATCAACGCCGGGCAGACGAATTTCTTCGGTTTTCTCACCCTGTTCCTGACCGAGGTCGCGCGCGCAAGCCAGCCCATGGCCGGATTTGCCATGGGTCTGGCGCAAACCACGAGCGCCTTGGCGCGGGTCGGCTGGGGCATGGTCAGTGACCGTGCCTTCGGCGGCCGGCGCGCCGTGCTCAAGGCATGGATTTGCGGTGCGGCGTCGGCGCTGCTTGCCGGTATGGCGCTGGTTGCCGTCGTCGGGGGCGCCGGGTCGGGCGCGGCGCTGTGGCTCGGTCTGGTGTTCACTGCCGGGCTCGGCATCACAATCGCGTCGTTCGCACCGGTCGGCCAGGCCATCGCCGTCGAGGCGGTCGAACCCAGGCTCGCGGGCTCGGCGGTCGGTTACAACATGGTCGGCGTCCATATCGGTGGGTTCTTGGGGCCGGTCATTTTCGGCGCCGCCATGGATGCCGCCGACGGGGCCTGGGCGGCGGGCTGGTTGACGACCGGCCTGATCGTCGCGATCGGTGTCGGCCTCTTGGTGTTCGCGTTCCGCGAAGGGCGACAGGCATGACCGGCGATCGGCCGCCCGAGACGGGGCGCTGGCGCGGCTTGATCGTCCTCCTGACCCTGGCGCACGTGATCGGGACGGTCGGCTACGTCATGGTCATGGCGACGGCGCCGCTGATCCGCGCCGACCTCGATCTCAACGCGACGCAGATCGGCTCTTTCATGTCGGCCTTCTACCTGGCGCTCGGGGTCACGGCGCTGCCTGCCGGCCTTTGGGTCGACCGTATCGGCGTCGGCAAGGCGCTGGCCGTCTCCATGGTCCTGCTGGCGGCCGGTGCCGCCGGTTTCGCGTCGGTCCAGAGTTATCTGCCGGCGGTACTGGCGTCGTTCTTTATGGGCGTCGGCTACGGCCTGGTCAATCCGGCGACCGCGAAAGGCGTGCTCGACGGCTTCGCGGCGGCCGAGCGCGCCACTGCCATGGGCGTCAAGCAGACGGGTGTCCCCGTCGGCGGCTTGATCGCCGCAGGCCTTGCCGCCTGGGCGGGGGTTCTGACGTGGCGCGGCATCTTGCTCGGCGTCGCTGGTGTCACCGTGCTGCTCGGTATCGCCTGGTGGTGGCGTTCCAGGCGCGACTGCGCCGCGCCGTCGTGGGGCAAGGGGCTGCCGCTCGCCGGCATCCGCACCGTCTTCGGCAATCGCGGCATCATCGCGCTCAACGGCGCCGGCTTCGCCTTCAATGGCGCGCAACAGAGCCTCGCGACTTACCTGACCCTGTTCCTGCGCGACGCGGCCATGGCCAGCCAGCCGTTCGCCAGTTTCTGCCTCGGCGCGGCGCAGGTCGCGGGTGCCTGCGGCCGGATACTATGGTCGCTCGCGTCCGATCGCCTGGCGCGCGGTCGGCGCAAGATCGTGTTGGTGGTGATGATGTCGATGGCGGCGCTCGCCTTCGCCGCGGCGGCGGCGATCGGCCAAGGCTGGCCGCAGGCGGCGTTGGTTTTCGTTGCGGTGGCGGCGGGCGCCACGGTGCTTGCCTACGCGCCGCTCATGCACACCGCTTGCGCCGAGGCGGTCGAGGCCGGCAACGCCGGCGCCGCCATCGGCACCAACTTGCTGGCGACGGCGCTCGGTGGGACGGTCTGTCCGCTCGCCTTCGGTGCGCTGGTCGACGGGTTGGGCGGTTACGGCGCGGCGTGGTTCGGCATTGCGCTGATCACCGCCGTTGGCGTGCTGGCGATCGTCATCGGGCTTGAGGAGGGCCGCCGGCGCTAGGCCACGTTCGGATGGTTGAGCACGTCGACGCGCTGGATGGCGCGGTCCGCGATCATGTCTGGTCGTCTCGATGTACTTTTTGTAGTGGGGCATCTCGCGGCGTGCGTCGAGCGAGGCGGCCGAGGTATAGACTTCGAAGAAATGGAACGTGTCGGCGTCGCTTTCCGACTGCATGACGTGGAACTCGTGGCATTCGGGCTCGTCGCGGACGGCGGCGGTGGCGTTCTCCAGGATCAGCGGGCGGGGCGCTTCGCGTTGCTGGGTTTCAGTTTGACGGTGACGAAAATGGCGAAACGGCTCATGCGTGGCCTCCCTCGAATTTCGATTTGCGGAACAGGGGCTGATCATGTTCTTAGCGGGAATTGCGCGGGCCCGAAAGACCACTTAAGTTACGCCGCCAGCCAATCCGAGGGGCCGTCAGGGAGGGGCATTAATGACCGTCGCCAGAACCATCGTCCGGACAGCAGACGTCTGTGACGACCACCCGGAAGCCCGCGTCTGCGAGCTGCAGTTCCGCGATTTCGCCGCGCGCGAGGATTTCCACGGCGAGGTCGTGACCTTCGCCACTTTCGAAGACAACAAGGGCGTCCGCGACATCCTGACCCAGGGCGGCACCGGCAGGGTGCTGGTCGTCGACGGCCGGGGTTCCATGCGGCGCGCACTCTGCGGCGGCAATATCGCGCAACTTGCGCTCGAGCACGGCTGGGCCGGTCTAATCTTCAACGGAGCCATTCGCGACAGCCATGAGTTCGCGGAACTCGATTTCGGCGTCAAGGCCGTCGGCGCCACCGCCATGCGGCCGCGTACCGACGGCATCGGCCGTCAGGGCGAGACCCTGGTGATCGGCGGTATCGTCATCCGGCCGGGCGAATATCTCTATGCCGACCGCGACGCGGTCATCGTTCTTTCCCACCCCATACACGGCTGAGGCGACATCGATATGAGCAGTTTGGATTCCAGCGGCGATTTCGACGAATTCGAGACCCTTCACGAACTAGCCAAGGCGGCCAAGGTAAACCTTTCGATTCAAACCTGGGATTACCTCATGGGCGGCGCCGATACGGAAACCACCCAGCGACGCAATCGTCTTGCGCTCGATACCGTCGCGTTCCGGCCGCGCGTGCTGCGCGATGTCGAGCAAATCGATTGCGGCACGACGGTGCTCGGCCAGAAACTCAACCTGCCGATCATCCTGGCGCCGATCGGCTCGTTGCAGGACTTCATTGCCGAGGGCGGCCTCGCGCCGACCCTGGCGGCGGCGGATTACGGCGTGCTGCACATGCTGTCTTCACGCTCCGAACCGGGCCTGGAAGCGGTCGCGGCGGCGGTCGAACACCCGAAAATCTTCCAGCTCTACGTGCGCGGCGACGCGGATTGGGTCGACGACCACATCGCACGCGCGATCAAGGCCGGCTACGTCGCCTTCGCCTTCACCGTCGACCTCGACTATTACGGCCGGCGCGAACGCGACCTGACCAAGCGCTATCGCACCACGTCCAGGCGCACCGCATCGGCGATCGAGTGGCAGTACCGTTTCAAGTGGGACGACGTGAAGCGGATCAAGGACAAGTTCGACATCCCGATCATCCTCAAGGGCATCGCCACCGCCGAGGACGCGGCGCTCTGCATCGAGCACGGCGTCGAGGGCGTCTACGTCTCCAATCACGGCGGGCGCCAGCTCGATCACGGGCTCGGTGGCCTCGACGTGTTACCGGAAGTGGTCAAGGAGGTCGCCGGACGCGCCGAGGTCTACGTCGACGGCGGCTTCATGCGCGGCACCGATGTGGTCAAGGCGATCTGCATGGGCGCCAATGCGGTCGGCCTGGGCCGCCTGCAGGGGCTGGCGCTCGGCGCCAAGGGCCGGGAAGGCGTCGTCAGGATGCTCGAACTCCTGGAGATCGAGATGCGCATCTGCCTAGGCCTGCTCGGCGTCAATTCGCTCGCCGAGCTGGACCCGAGCTACCTGGCGCCGGCCAAGGCGGTCGAAGTGCCCGGCCCGCTCAGCGCCTTCCCGCTGCTGTTCGAGGAATACCTCAACCCAAACGCTTAATACCCTTCGACCTTGCCGTCGCGCTTGAGCAGGTAGATGGCCATGATGTCGGAGCCGGGCAGCGTCTCGTCGGTATCGTTCCAGACCGCGCCGACGGTGTCGGCGATGGTGGTCGGCGTGCCGGCGGCGTGGGCGTTCTCGAGGAATAGGTTGATGTCCTTGGCCAGCAGCGCGGTGGCGAAACCGCCCTTGAAGGTGCCGGTCAGCACCCGGTTCGGGAACTTCTCCTCGGTCGCCGTGTTGCGCCCGGTCGAGACGTTGACCACGTCGAGCATGGTCTTCATGTCGAGGCCCTGGGAAAGGCCGTAGAGCATCGCTTCCGTGGTCGCCGCCAGTGCCGTGCCGGAAAGATAGTTGTTCAGAATTTTCAAAGC
>JAYNJY010000021.1:0-17491 GCA_038110665.1 Rhodospirillaceae bacterium
ACGAGGAGTGGCAGCAGGTCATCGACGTCAATCTGACCGCCTGTTTCCGGCTTTCGCGCGCCGCGCTCAAGGGCATGATGAAGGCGCGCTGGGGCCGCATCGTCAATATCTCGTCGATCGTTGGCGTTACCGGCAACGCCGGTCAGGCCAACTATGCCGCGTCCAAGGCGGGCATGATCGGCATGTCGAAATCGCTCGCCCAGGAAGTCGCCAGCCGCGGCGTCACCGTCAACTGCATCGCACCCGGTTTCATCGTCACCGCCATGACCGACGCGCTCGCCGACGCCCAGAAGGAAAAGCTGCTGGCGGCGATTCCGGCGGGGCGGCTCGGCACGGTCGACGACATCGCCGCCGCGACGCTCTATCTGGCGAGCGAGGAAGCCTCCTACGTGACCGGCGAAACCCTCAACGTGAACGGCGGAATGGCCATGATCTGAGGCGGTTATCGCCGCTGGCCAAGGCGAGAAAAGTGTGTTACCAAAACTCCGCTTCAGATCGCTCCGCTAGGCAGAGGAGGGTTGGCCAGCGGACGCGAGAGGTAATGAGTTTAGATTATTTTTCAATCAGTTAGGATACGAGGGAACGGACATGAGTGATGTTGCCGATCGCGTTAAAAAAATCGTCATCGAGCATCTGGGAGTCGACGCCGACAAGGTCGTCGAAAGCGCGAATTTCATCGAGGATTTGGGTGCCGATAGCCTGGACACGGTGGAACTCGTCATGGCCTTCGAGGAAGAGTTCGGCTGCGAAATTCCCGACGACGCCGCCGAGAACATCTCGACGATCAAGAACGCCATCGATTTCATCGAATCCCAGCAGGGCTGATAACGGCCTCGTAAACGCGCCGGCGCGCCTCACAGGGTTGTCGCCGGCGTTTTTTGCGTTGGAAGGACGCCCCATTGTCGAGAAGCAGGTAGACATGAGACGTGTGGTTATCACCGGAATGGGCATGGTGTCGTCGCTCGGCGTCGGCGTCAGCCATACTTGGGACAACATTCTGGCTTCGCGTTCGGGGATCAGGGCGCTCGAAGGATTCGACGTCACCGACCTGCCGGCCAAGATCGGTGGTCAGGTGCCCGTCGGCACGACCGCCGAAGGCAAGTTCAATGCCGACGACTGGGTTCCGACCAAGGACCAGCGCCGCATGGACACCTTCATCATCTTCGGCCTCGCCGCCGCCGTGCAGGCGATCGAGGATTCGGGGTGGAAGGCCGAGGGCGACGAGCAAGCCTGGCGCACCGGCGTTCTGATCGGCTCGGGTATCGGCGGCCTGCCTGAGATTTCGTCCGGCGCCGTCACCGTCCACGAGGGCCGCGCCCGGCGCCTGAGCCCGTTCTTCATTCCGGCCAGCCTGATCAACCTGGTCTCCGGCCACGTCTCGATTCGCTACGGTTTCAAGGGCCCGAACCATGCCGTGGTGACGGCGTGTTCGACCGGCGCGCACGCCATCGGCGATGCGGCGCGCATCATCATGTGGGACGATGCCGACGTGATGGTCGCGGGCGGCGCCGAAGCCGCGATCTGCCCGCTCGGCGTCGCCGGTTTCTGTGCGGCCCGTGCGCTTTCCACCGGTTTCAACAACACGCCCGCGAAGGCATCCCGGCCCTGGGACAAGGACCGCGACGGTTTCGTCATGGGTGACGGTGCCGGTGTCGTCGTGCTCGAGGAACTGGAGCACGCCAAGCGGCGCGGCGCCAAGATCTACGCCGAGGTCGTCGGTTACGGCATGTCGGGCGACGCGCATCACATCACCGCGCCAGCCGAGGACGGCAACGGCGGCTTCCGCTGCATGCAGGCGGCGCTCAAGCGCGCCGGCATGACCCCGCAAGACATCGACTACGTCAACGCGCACGGCACCTCGACGCCGCTCGGCGACGAGATCGAACTGGGTGCGGTCGAACGCCTGTTCGGCGACCACGCCAAGTCGATCGCCATGTCTTCGACCAAGTCGGCGATCGGGCATCTGCTCGGCGCCGCCGGCGCGGTCGAGGCGATCTTCTCGGTGCTCGCCATCAATCACGGCGTCGTGCCGCCGACCCTCAACCTGGACAACCCCTCGGTGAATACCGCCATCGACCTGGTGGCGCATACGCCGCAGGAACGCAAGGTCCGGGCCGCCCTTTCCAATTCGTTCGGGTTCGGCGGCACCAACGCGTCGCTTGTCTTCAAAGCCGTCGCCTGAGTCCCCTCCAACCGGCAAGCCCGCGCGCCGTTCGCGCGCCCTCGTCGTGGCCGCCGTCGGTATCGTCGTCGTTGCCGGGCTGGTCGCGGCCGGCGCCTGGTTCTGGCTGGAAAGCCGGTTCAACGCGCCGGGACCGCTCGCCGATACAAGGGACGTGATCATCGAGAAGGGCGCCGGCACGGCGCGTATCGCGGCGGACCTCGCCGCCGCGGGCGTGATCGGCGACGCTCGGCTGTTCTGCTGGGGCGTCAAGGCGTTCGCCGGCACGGCGCCGCTACGCGCCGGCGAGTACCGGTTTCCGGCCGCTGTCAGCGCCGCCGGCGCCGCCGCGGTCCTGCAGAGCGGCCGCACGGTACAGCGCAAGCTCACCGTCGCCGAGGGCCTGAGCAACGTCGAGGTGGCGGCGCTGGTCAGGGCGGCCGCCGGCCTGACCGGCGAGATCGGCCGCATGCCGGACGAAGGCTGGCTGCTGCCGGAGACTTATCACTACGCCTATGGCGACGCGCGCACCGAGGTGGTGCGGCGCATGCGCGACGGCATGAATGCGCTGGTTGGCAAGCTGTGGCCTGGACGCGATCCGGGGTTGCCGCTGGAAAGCGAGAACGACGCCCTGATCCTGGCCTCCATCGTCGAGAAGGAAACCGCCGTGGCCGCCGAGCGGCCGCGCGTCGCGCGCGTCTTCATCAACCGCCTGAAGCGCGGCATGAAGCTGCAATCCGATCCGACCGTCGCTTACGGCATCACAGGCGGCGCACCGCTCGAGCGTGCGTTGACCCGCGCCGACCTGGAACAGCCGACGCCTTACAACACCTATTCCATCGGCGGATTGCCGCCGGGCGCCATCGCCAATCCGGGCCGCGCCGCGATCGAGGCGGTGCTGCATCCCGCACCCGGCGACGAGCTTTATTTCGTCGCCGACGGCAGCGGCGGCCATGCCTTCGCGCATACGCTCAAGGAGCACAACGCCAACGTCGCCAAATGGCGACGGCTGCAGCGCGAGCAGGCTAAGCCGTCCACGAAATCCCAGTGAAACTGGACGCCCGGCCGCCTATTCCTTGACCGGCGCGCGGCGCAGGATGGCGTCGCTAAGCGCCATCGGCAGAAACTGCAGCAGTCGCGCGGCCATAAGCATTTGCCAGGGGAAGACGATCCGGCGTTTGCCCGAGGATAGGCCCCGCTTGATGATCCCGGCGGCCTTTTCCGCCGTCATCAGGAACGGCATCGTGAATTTGTTGGTCGCGGTCATACGGCTGACGACGAAGCCGGGGCAGATCACCGAGACCGCGATGCCGTCGCTTTCCAGCGCGACGCGGAGCGCATCGCCATAAGCGAGGACGGCTGCCTTGGAGGCCGAGTAGGCGGGCGAACCAGGCATGCCGCGAAACCCGGCGACGGAACTGACGACGGCGAGCTGACCGGCGTGGCGTACGCGCATGGCGTCGGTCGCCGGCCACAGCGTGTTCAAGACGCCGTTGACGTTGACGTCGAAAATCTGTCGCGCGCGCGCCTCGCCGCCACCGTCGCTGACGCCGCCTGAAATGCCGGCATTGGCGATCACGAGATCGAGCGGCCGATTCGCATCGCGCGCCGCGATCCAAGCCGCCATCCGCTCGCGTTCGGCAACGTCGGTGGTTTCGGCGTCAACCTCCGCGCCGAGCGCCCGGCAGCGTTCCGCGACGGCTTCGAGACGTGCGCTGTCGCGGCCTGAGAGCGCGAGCGTCGTGCCCGGGCCTGCGTAGGCAAGCGCCAGGGCCTCGCCGATGCCGCTCGACGCGCCGGTGATCAGGATGCTTTTCGGTTGCGGATTGGGCCGGATTCTCGGCACGGCGCGTCCTCCGTTGAAATGACGGTTTACATTATGCCGTGAACGCGGCGGTGTTCCAGCCGCTTGCGGGTTGTTGGCGTTCGCGGCGGCGGGTATAAATCAGGGAATAATCAAGGGGGCCCGTTTGAGCGCGGCTGGACGTCTCATTTCCATGACCGGTTTCGCCCGTGCCGAGGGCAGCACGGGAGATTGCACGTGGGTATGGGAGGCGAAGAGCGTCAATGCCAAGGGCCTCGACGTGCGTTGCCGGCTGGCCAACGGATTCGACAATCTTGAGCCGGCCGTGCGCGACCGCGTCCAGACGCGGTTCCGGCGCGGCAACATCTCGGTCGGCCTGCAGTTGTCCTGGACGCGTCCGTCGGGTGCCTACCGCATCAACTCCGATGCGCTCGACGGCATTCGCGACGCCTTGCCGAAGTTGAAGGAATTATTCCCAGACCTGGCGCCGGCCACCCTGGATGGCCTGTTGCAGCTCAAGGGCGTGATGGAGGCGGGCGACGAGCAGCTCGACGCCGATACCCGCGAACAGCTCGATGCGGCCCTGCTCAAGGACCTCGATACCGCGCTCGACGGCCTCGGCCAGGCCCGCGCTGCGGAAGGAAGCCACCTTCACGAGGTCATCGGCGAACAGCTCTCGAACATCGAAACGCTGCGCCACGAGGCCGAAGCCCTGGCCGCGAGCCAGCCGGACGCCATCAAGGCGCGCTTGGCTGAGCAGGTGCGCGAACTCATGGACGCGGTGCCGGCGCTGCCGGCCGAACGGCTCGCCCAGGAAGCCGCTCTGCTCATGCTCAAGGCCGACGTCCGTGAAGAACTGGACCGACTCGGCGCCCATTGCGAGGCCGCACGCGGACTGTTATCAGATGGACAAGCGGTCGGGCGGCGGTTCGACTTCCTGTGCCAAGAGTTCAACCGCGAGGTCAACACGATCTGCTCAAAATCGGCGGACATCGAGCTGACACGAGTCGGACTGGACTTGAAGGCGATGATCGAACGCATGCGCGAGCAGGTGCAAAATGTCGAGTAAGCCGAAATCTTCCGGCATTGCGCGCCGCGGCCTGATGTTGGTGCTGTCGTCGCCGTCGGGCGCCGGCAAGTCGACCATCTCGCGCGCGCTGCTCGCCAATCATGACGATCTCGCCATGTCGATCTCGGCGACGACCCGGCCGATGCGTCCCGGTGAGGTCGACGGCAAGGATTACATCTTCGTCGAACAGGCCAAGTTCGACGCCATGATCGCGGCCGGCGAATTCCTCGAGCATGCCACCGTGTTCGGCAATTCCTACGGCACGCCGCGCGGTCCCGTGCTACAGGCGCTCAAGGAGGGCCGCGACGTGCTGTTCGATGTCGATTGGCAAGGCACGCAGCAGCTTCGTCAGAACGCCCTCGACGACCTGGTCAGTATTTTCATCCTGCCACCGTCGGTGCAGGAACTGGAGCGCCGCCTGTTCTCGCGAGCCCAGGATCCGGCCGACGTGGTGCGCAGCCGCATGTCGCGGGCGCATGCCGAAATCAGCCATTGGGCCGAGTACGACTACATCATTGTCAATGACGATATCGACAAGGCCGTGGCCACTGCCGAGGCCATTCTTACCGCCGAGTGCGCGCGCCGCCGACGCCAGACCGGGCTCTCGGACTTCGTACGCGGCATGGAGAAAGAAGAGGTCATCGAGTAGTGGGCCAAGCCGCCTGGGGCGACGCCGATGGACCGGATTTCTTCCGTGTCGTCGGCACCCATGGCTATACCCTCAACATGCGCGCCAACGGCGACGAGAATGCCAAGCTGGTCGGTGCCAAACCCGCCGACGCCACCGGCCTCAGGAATATGGGCTGCAAGGGCAGATTGTCGTTCGCCGAATACCAGGCGACAACGCCGGAACGACGCCGCGCGGCGCGGTTCTCGCGCTGGTGCCTGATCGAATACAATGGCACGGTCGGCTGGGTCGCGGGTTGGCATCTGGCCGAAGCGCCGGGGCGGGTCCGCCCGTCGTTCGATTGTGCCAAGGCGAAGTCCGGTGCCGAGAAGCTGGTGTGCAAGGACGCTGCGCTGGCGATTCTCGACAACGAACTTGCGCGCTTGTTCCGGCGCGCCGAAAGCGGCCCGGCCATGACCGACGAGCGGCGCAATCACCTCAAGGCGTTTCAGCGTGGCTGGATTGAGGGCCGCGAAGACTGTTGGAAGGCCGGCGATAAGATTTACGATTGCGTCTTCGATGAATACGCCATGCGCATTCACGAGATCAGTTCCGAAAACGCCGATGCCCGTGGCGCCGATGCCGGCGGCATCAGCCTGGGGCCGTTCGCCTACCGTTGCGAAGGCATGGGCGATGTCGTATCGGCGCTGTTCGTGAGAGGCCGCGCGGCCCTGGTTTTCCTGCATTGGGGCCGGGAATGGCACACCCTGCGCCAGGCGGTTGCCGCGTCCGGTGCGCGCTACGAGAAGGCGGGAGACGACATGCAGTTCTGGATCAGGGGTGCCGAAGCGCGTTTCACGCGGCCGGGCGCGCGGGAAACGACGTGCAGGACCGGGCCGGCCGGTTGATCGCCCCCGGCTGAGAATCAGACCGGGCGGTCGCCGGCGATGGTGATGCGATGCATTACCCGCTTGAAACCATGATAGTCGTTGAGCGGGTTGTGCTGGGTCGCGCGGTTGTCCCAGAACGCGATCGAGCCGGGCTCCCACTTGAACCGGCAGGTGAATTCAGGCCGGCGCTGGTGTTCGAACAGGTAGTCCAGGATCGGTTTGCTCTCCGCCTCGGTCATGTCCTTGAAGGCGACGGTGTGGCCGTAATTGACATAGAGGATCTTCTCGCCGGTCTCGGGATGGGTGCGCACCACCGGGTGCTCGGCGCGCAGTTCCTTGCCGCGCTCGATCTTGGCATCCGTCTGCATGCGGTCTTCGCGCGACTTGTTGACTTCGGCCTTGGCCGAAGACGAGATGCCGACAAGGCCCCCGAGGATGCGTTTCATGCCGTCGGAAAGCCGTTCGTAGGCGAGCGCCATGTTGGCGAACAGCGTGTCGCCACCGTAGGGCGGCAATTCGCGCGCGGCCAGGATGGCGCCCATCGGCGGGCATTCTAGGTACGATGTATCGGTGTGCCACATGCCGCCGAAATTGTGAGTCTCGTGTTCCAGTTTCACCACAGGGACGATCTCGGGCACGTCGTCGAGCCCCTTGACCATGGGGTACTCGACGATCTCGCCGAACCGTTTGGCGAAGGCCAACTGCTGGTGCGGCGTGATGTCCTGATCGCGGAAGAAGACGACCTTGTGTGCGAGCAGCGCCGATCGGATTTCGGCGATGGTTTCATCGCTCAAGTCCTGAGCGAGATCTACATTTCCGACCTCGGCGCCGAGCGCGCCGGAAATGCGTTTCACGGTAACCGCCATGGATTGTCCCCTATTTGCGTACGGCTATTCGAGATGATGGCGCCGCCGCGGCTTTCAGGCAAGCGCCGCCAACGCGCGGGCGAGGGCGCAGAATTCCACGACGCTCAGTTCCTCGGCGCGCGCCGTTGGGTCGACCCCGGCCAGAGCCAGGTCGAGGCCGAGCGGCTTCAAGCTGGCACGCAGCATCTTGCGGCGCTGGCCGAATGCCGACTTGGTGACACGTTCCAGCACCGCCATTTCGGCCGACGCCAGCGGCGCGGCCCGCGGCGTCAGGTTGACCACTGTCGACATCACCTTGGGCGGTGGCGTGAAGGCGTCTTTCGGCAGGTTGAGCTGCGGTTTCACCTCGCACAGCCATTGCGTGATCACCGAAAGCCGTCCGTATGCCTTGGTGCCGGGCTTGGCGGCGAGGCGGTCGGCGACCTCGCGCTGGAACATCAGGGTAAAGCCGGTGGTGCCGGCGAGGTCGGCGAGCCAACCGATCAGCAACGGCGTCGCGATGTTGTAGGGCAGGTTGGCGACGACCTTGCGGGGCGCCGGGGCGAGCTCGGCCAGCGGTGTCTCGAGGGCGTCGGCTTCAACGATGCGGAGTCGGTCCGGATAGACGGCGACCAGCTCGCCGAGTGCGGCGACGCATCGCGGATCGCGCTCGATGGCGGTGACCCTGGCGTTGGCAGCGAGCAAGGCGCGGGTCAATCCGCCCGGGCCCGGGCCGATCTCGACCACGTTGGCGCCGGCCAGGTCGCCAGCGGCTCGCGCGATGCGGGCGGTCAGATTGAGGTCGAGCAGGAAGTTCTGGCCGAGCGACTTGTGGGCGCGGAGATCGAAACGCCGGATGACGTCGCGCAACGGCTGCAGACTCGCTGTTAATGGCGATGTCATTCGCTGCGTCTAGCGCGTCGAGCAGGCTCTTCGGGTAGGCCTGGCCCTTGCCGACGATGTCGAGCGCGGTGCCGTGGTCCGGCGACGTGCGCACGATCGGCAGGCCGAGCGTGATGTTGACCCCGCCGGAGAAATCGAGGGTCTTGATCGGGATCAGCGCCTGGTCATGGTACATGCAGATGGCGGCGTCGTAGGTGCCGCGACGGCGCTCGGTGAACAGCGTGTCCGGCGGCTCGGGTCCAATGGCGTCGATGCCCTCGGCCCGTAGCCGCTCGATGGCGGGGCGGATGATCCTGGCTTCCTCGTCGCCCATGGCGCCTTCCTCTCCGGCATGCGGGTTGAGGCCGGCGACGGCGATGCGCGGCCGCGCGATGGCGAGATCGCGCCTGAGCGCTTGGGCAGTGAGTTCGGTTTGCTCGACGATGAGCTCCGCCGAAAGCCTGTTGAGCGCTTCGCGGAGCCCGATGTGGATGGTTACCGGCACCACCCGCAGCCCAGGGCAAGCCAGCATCATCACCGGCGGGTTGGGCGCGTCGGTCAGCGCGGCCAGGTACTCGGTATGACCTGGGTAGGCGAAACCGGCGCCATAGAGTGTCGCCTTTTGGATCGGGTTGGTGACGACGGCGGCGACGCGGCCTTCGAGCGACAGCCTGGTCGCGATCTCGATGGCGTCGCGCACTGCCGGCGCGTTTTCGGTATCCGGCTTTCCGGCAATCACCGGTGCGGCGAGGTCGATGTCGAGCACGGGGAGCGCCGTGGCGAACGAGTCGGCGGCCTGTTCCGGCGAGGCGATCTTTGCGATTGCCACGTCGAGGCCGATGGCGCGCGCCAAGGCACGGAGACGTTCGGCGTTGTCGATGACGAGGAAGCGGGGGCCACGGTCATGGCGCCGGAGCCATGCCATCAGCGTCAGTTCACCGCCGATGCCGGCG
Organism: Rhodospirillaceae bacterium; assembly: GCA_038110665.1. GTDB lineage: Bacteria > Pseudomonadota > Alphaproteobacteria > Rhodospirillales > Casp-alpha2 > TMED8. Next base: position 9,212 of record JAYNJY010000021.1, read on the forward strand.
GGTTCTCCCATGGTCACGGCCAGGACGCGCGGCGGATTGCCCGGCCCGGAAGCCACTTCGGTCATAACCGGATGTCCACGATGGCGGAACGTCGCAGGTTGCGCAGGTATTGTTCGGCGGCCAGGTTGAGGCGTTCGTCGATCAACCGCTCGCGGACTTCGTCGCGCCGTTCGGCGGGTGTCATGACCTTCTGCTTATGCGTCTCGGCGCGGTGACAGACCATGACCACGATGATGCCGTCGGCGGTGCGAGTCGGTGCGCTCGGGCGTCCGACTGGCAGGTTGGCGACGATCGACTGCAACTGGCTCGAAAGCTGGTTGACCGGAAACGTGCCGAGCGCGCCCGAAAGCGGTGAGCCGGTCTGTTTCGCCAGCGCGTCGAAGGCGTCGCAGGAGGTCGAACCGGCGATCAAGTCGTTGGCGCGGGCCATGGTCGCCGTGACGAGCAAATTGGCGGCGCCTTCGGGCAACGGGTAATGGGCCTGGTGCAATGTGATGGTGTCCGGCCTTTCCGGCGCGTTCTCGCGGAACGGATCGATCGCGCGGCGGTTTTCGAGGCGGAGGATATAGACACCCTCCGGCATTTCGACAGGCCCGGCGATTTGGCCGGGCGCCATGCGTCCGATCACGGCATCGATCTCGCGCGGCAACTGGCCGGCGCTATGCCAGCCGAGGTTGCCGCCCCGGGCGGCCGTCGCGCTTTGCGAAAAATTGCGCGCCACCGCTGAGAAGTTGGCGCCCTGGTTGATCTGCTGCATCAGCCGGTTGGCGAGTGCGCGGACCTGGTCCAGGTTCTGCTTCGCCCCGGTCGGCAGGAATATTTCGGACACCAGGAATTCCGGCTTCCCCTTGTTGCGTTCGATGTCGGCCAAGTAGTCGTCGATCTCCTTGTCGCCGATATCGATCGTCGGCATGTAGCGGCGGCTGACCAGCTTTCCCCAAGCGATCTGGGATTCCAGGCGTTCGACGAAACTTGACGAATCCAAGCCGAGTTTGCGGAAGATCGCACGCAGGCCACCGGGTTGCATCCCGGCGCGTCTCTCGAAATCCTTTTCCGCCCGCTCGATCTCGCGGCGTGAGACCGTAATCTCTTTCGACTTGGCTTCCTGTAACCTGAGCTTCTCGTCGACGATCGAACGCAGCACCTGCCCGACGAGGCGGCGGCGCGTATCCGGGGTGTCGGGCAGTTCGGCGAGGTTGATCGACAGCGCGATGCGGGCTTCCACATCCAACATGGAAATCATCTGGTCGTTGACCGTCGCGGCGATGGCGAGCTGACTTTGCGCCTGGGTGGGACGGGGCGAAATGACAGTCAAGATGAAGGCAAAGAGCAGGAACAAGATTGCCGGCGCCGAGGCGCGGGCGTGCGGCCGGCCACCCGGACTTGCCTTCGCGCACTCCGCTAACGATGAAGAGAAATGCCCGGTCATTGTCAATTCGATGTGATGTTCGCGGCGGTCGTGACTTCGCCCAGCGTCTTCAGAATAAGATGGAAGGTGATGGCGTCCGTCGGCCTCAGGTCGCGGTCCTCGTAGAACGTCCGCGTCACGCGGGTGTCGAACACCATGCATTCGTTCTCGAACGTGGCGTTAAAGGCGACGGAGCGCATTTCGTTGCTCTCCATATCTCGAACGCCGGAGAGGCCGGTGCGCCAAAACCGGTTGATGTATGATTTCGCCGACATGTTGAGTTCCTCGCGGCTGGAGAACTCGCTGTCTTCCTGGCTCGCCAGGAAGACGTAGTTGCCGGACAGGCGGAGCGCCGGGACGCCGACGGCGAATGAGGCTTCGTTGCGGTTGGGTGAGAAATTGTCGGTGGCGAAGCGGGTCCGGTAAAGCGCGGTGAGATACGAGCCCGGCGAGACGGCGACGGACGCGACAAGGTCGGAGAAATTGTCCTCGAGGCCGGAACCGGCGCCGAAAGTGGTGTCGTCGCGCGGCCGGTAGGTTTGGCCGACGAAAGCCGTGGTGGAGCCGCCGTCCTTGCCGTAGTAGCCCCACTTCAAGCCGTAGTTGACCCGTGGCCCGCCTTCGACGCGGTCGATGCCGGAAAACCTGTTCAGTGCGAGCAGGTTGGTCTCGTCGAATTCGAAGTCCGTGCTGTCCTCGTTCGGGATCTTGTCGGAATTTCCGCCATTGGGGGCGATCGCGGCAGAGACGACGGGTTCGAGGATTTGCCGGGCGGCGCCCTGGTTCTTGACGAACGGCAGCCGCCATTCCAGGCCGGCGTAGGGGAACATTCGGTAGCTGACGCCGTCGTAGTCCGGTTTTTCGGCATCACGTGCGAGGCTATTGACGTGATAGAGGTCGGCGTTGAGTCCGGTCTGGAACGTGTAGACGGAACCGAAGGCGTCGCGGAAGCCGCGCTCCCAGCGCGGATGCAGCGCGAGCCGGCGGGTGTCGGTGCCCTTGGCGCGGGTCAGTGCGAGGAAGTTGAGGTCGAAGTTGAATCGCCCGCCGACGCGGTCGCGCTCACCGACGTAGTTGTAATCGACCAACGGCAGGACGATGGGCGACGCGTCGACATCATCGGTCGCCTGCAAGCCCTGAAACACCAAAGTTTTGGCCGAGATGTAATTATTGCGGCGGAAACCCTCGACGAACAATTGGCTGTCCAGCGACGGCGGTCCACCGAAACCGTATCGGCGCATGAAGGTGTCGTCGGTGGCGCGTTGCACGTCGAAGCCCCAACGCCATGTGCGGTTGATATCGAACCGCCCCTTGGCGTCCAGATACCCGCGCATGCCGAGTTCTCCCTTCTCGGTGTCTGATTCATGGTCTTTGGTGGTGTCGGTTCCGTTCTTGTCAATCTCGCCCTTCAGCAACCGCTTGCGGTACTGGGCCGCGAGCACCGGTGCGGAATCGGACATCAGGATCGGACGGATGGTCGCGTCCTCGTAATCGGATATCGCCCAGAAGTATGGTGTCTCGAGAACGGTGCCGAAGTCGCTGGAATTGGCGAATTTCGGCATCAGGAAGCCGGACCGGCGTTTGACTGTCGGATCCGGATGCCGGAAGTAAGGCAGATAGGCGACCGGATAGCCGAACATCTCGATCCAGGCATCGCGGTACTCGACGATCTGCTTTTCCTTGTCGTGGATCACCTTGACCGCCTTGATCTGCCAGAGCGGCGGCCTGTCGGGGTTCTTGGCGCAAGGTTCGCACGGCGAGTAGACGCCCTTGCGGAGTTCGGTCACGCGACCGCTGGAATGGCGGGCGCCGACGCCGACGACGCGCGAGTGATCTTTCAGGATCAGGCCAATGTTGTGGACGATGGCGTCCTTCAGGTCGCCGGAAACCTCCATACGGTCGCCAAACAGGCGCTCGCCGGTCGACTCGTCCAAGACCACGTGGCCAATCGCCGTGGCCACGTCGTCGTTCTGGTTGTAGATCACCTTGTCGGCGCTGAGGGTCCGTTGGCCGTGGGTAATCTGCACGTTGCCCGACGCGGTGACGACGTTCTTTTCGCGGTCGAAGCTCATCTCATCTGCGGCCAGGCGGACCGGCGCGCCGTCGTTTACCTCGGGCGCCGGGGCGGCGTCCGGTGCGACAGGCATGATATCCGCCGGCGACGTGACGCTCGTGGCCGGCGCCGTCGGCGACCCCGGCGCGGGCGTCGGTGTCGGGGTGGCCAAGCGCGGTTCGTCTCCGGCCGGTGAAATCAGGGTGCCGAGCGGGCGGTCGAGCGTGGCGCCCGGCGCCGTCGGCTGGGCAATGCGTGGACCCGTCGACGCCGTCGGTGCAGCCGTGCTGGGCGAGCTTGCCCGGTAAGGCGTTTGCGGCGGCTGATAAGCCGGTTCCGCTTCGAGCAGCACGCCGAGCGGTCGTTGGTTGGTGTTGCCTGGCGCCGGGACGTGCAGGTTCGGCCCGGGGCTGGAGACGATCGGCGCGGGCGCGGCGAAAGGCTCCACCGGCAGGGCGGGCGCCGGTGCCGTCACCGGCGCGGCCGATGCCGGTCCGAGCAGGACGCCGAGCGGGCGTCCCGTCGGCTCTTGCGGTTCGGCGGCCGGCGCCGGCTGAGGCGGCACCTGGCCCTCCGGCGCGATCAGGATGCCGAGCGGCGGCGGTTCTGGCGTCGTCGCGGCGATTGTCGCCGACGCGCCTGCCAGCGCGAAGATCAGGACGAGGGCCGTGGTCCGGGGCGTGCTCATCCATCCTCCAGGTGCAGGAGGGTGGTGAGGCCGAGCAACATGGCGACGCCGGAGGGCGACCAGGCGGCCAGCGTGACCGGAACCGATTCCGAAATGCCGAGCGCCAGCACCACGTCCGAGAAAAAATACAGCGCGAAACCCGTGAACACGCCGCCGGCGATAACAAGGGTCGTGGCGCCACGGCGGGAATGGCGCAAAGTGAACGTAGCGCTAATCAGCACCATGGCGCACATCAGGAGCGGCGCGGCCAGCAGGCTATGCCAGTGAATCCGATGCCGGATCGCGGAAAAGCCTGCCTTCTCGAGCGTCGTGATGAACCCGGGCAGGTCCCAGAACGACATGGTTTCCGGCGGTGCGAAGCTGTCCTGGATCTTGTCGAGGGTGAGGTCCGTGGCGAGCCAGAATTCCTTCTCGTGGATCGGCGGCTTTTCGGCCTGGTAGACCCAGGCGTCGCGGAAGTACCAGAACCCATCTTCGAGCTTCGCGGTGCGGCCGCTGATCCGGTTGCGGAACTTGTCCTTGCCGATGTAGGTGAACACCGTGACGTCGTGCAACTCGACCTGACGGCCGTTTTGGACGTAGCCGTTGGCGTGCAGCACGGACTGGCCGTCCGGGTTGGCCTGGCGCAGCCACAGGCCCGAGGAAGAGAGTGCGAGCAGGCTGCTGTTGCCGCGAAGATAGGTCGCCTCCAACTGCTCGAAGCGGGCCAGCGTGGTCGATGCCAGCGGGTTCAGGATGGTGATCTGAAAGGCGCCGATGGCGATGGCGAGCGAGATCGCGGGCAACAGGAATTGCCAGGCGGAAACCCCGGCGCCGCGGGTCACCACCAGTTCGTGTGAGCGCGTCAGGCGCCAGAAGCACAGCATGCCGCCGAACAGGATGGCGAACGGCATCACCTTCTGGCTCATGTGCGGGAGTTTGAGCGCCGTCATCTTCATGACGATTTCGAAAGTGAGGTCGGGCTTGGCGGCGGCGCGCCGCAGCAATTCGACGGCGTCGAAGGTGAAGACCAGCAGCAGAAACAGCGTCAGCAGCATCAACACTGCCGCGAGGAAGTGCTTTCCGACGTAGATGAAAAGGGTGGTCGAAATACGCATGGGATTTCGCCGCCCTAGGCTCGTGCCGTCGCTGGCGGCCGCGCGCCCATGCGCGCGCCGCCCATCATGAACCAGAATGCCGCCAACGCCGGGATGGCGATGTGCGCATAGATCAACGGGACCAGCGATAGGTTCTTGGTGGCGACGTTCTCGATGCCGAGCGACGTCGCCTGCAGCACCACCATTAAGCAGATGCTGACCAGGATGCGTCGCGTTTGCATGCGGCGGCTGAAGCTGCCGGTGATCAGGCTGGCGAGCGCCAACAGCGTGAAGGTCAACGCCATGAACGGCGACGCCAGGCGCTTGTGGCCCTCGACGATGTATTTGCCAATGTCGCGTGGGTCGACGTCGTGCAGGTCGCGGATGTTGAACAATTCGTCGAGTTGGCGTTCGCGCGGTTCGCGGTGGCGATCCTCGGCAACGTCCCCGCGCTTGCCGAGATCAAAGGTATAGCGGTCGAAATACAGGATCGACATCTGATTGGTTTTAGTGTCGACGGCCTGGCGGTTACCGTTGAACATGACCACACGGGTATTGCCGTCGGCCTCGACCAGGGCGCCGCGCGACGCCATCAGGGTGTAGGGGCTCGACTTGTCGCGCTGGTCGTGCACCAGGATGCCGAGCAGCTGGCCGTCCGGCGTGCGCTGGCGCACGTAGAGCGTGATGCCGGCGTCGATGTTGGTGAAGGTGCCCTCGCGCAGCAGTACGTGGGAGTAGTTGTAGCGAATATCCCACTGCATTTCGCGGAACAACCTGTAGGAATTCGGCATCAGGTAGAGATTCAGCAGGTAGCCGACGACGACGGAGAGCATCGCCAGAATCAACGCGGGCTTGGCCAGGGAATACTGGTCGACGCCGGCGGCGCGCATCACCACCAGCTCGCGGTCGGTGATCATCTTGGCGTAGATGAACACGATCACGCAGAACAGGGCGATCGGCAGGATCACGGTGATGAAATTCGGCAACATCAGCATCGTCAGGTAGATGAAGGTGCTGGCGCCGACGCCCCGGTTGACGATCAGTTCGACGAAACGCAGCGATTGCGACAACCAGATGATGCAGGTCAGCCCGGCGGTCACCAGGATCATGCCGACGAACAACTGCCGGAATACGTATCGAGTGAAGCCATTCATCTTGGCCCGGCCTCCCGCAAGGAACCGCCACGGTGAGTCAAAATCGGCATAAATTCAAGCATTAATAATAATTTAGCCGAATTCCAGCGGGCTCAGGCTTTAAAAACCGGCGGTGTCGAACGCGGTGATGGTGGCGGACCCTTGGCGCACCGTCCGGCCGAGCGCCGGGCACTGCACGAGATGATGTTCGGCGAAGAACCGGGCGCTCGAAATCTTGGCCCTCAGTAACGTTCCGTCACCGTCGTTTCCGGCCCGTTTTGCCGCCGCGGCGAGCGCCGAGCGGCACATCAGCCAGCCGCCGGCCGTAAGGCCAAGCAGGCGGAGGTAGGGTACTGCCACGGCGCCGACCGCAGGCGCGTCGGCACTCCAGGTCTCCGCGATCCAGCGCGACGCCGCGTCGAGGGCGTCGATGGCCTCGGTCAGGTGCGCGCCGGTCGCTTGCACGTCGGCATCGGCAGAGGCGGCGATTTCGCCTTCCAGCGTCCGCATTTCCGCGATCAGCGCCAGCACGGTTTCGGCATTCTCGCGGCCGACCTTGCGGCCGACCAGGTCGTTGGCCTGGATGCCGTTGGTGCCCTCGTAGATGGCGGTGATGCGGGCGTCGCGGTAATGCTGGGCGGCGCCGGTTTCCTCGATGTAGCCCATGCCACCGTGCACCTGGATGCCGAGGCTGGCGACTTCGATGCCCGTATCCGACCCCCAGGCCTTGACCACCGGGGTCAGCAGATCGACGCGCGCTTGCGCCGCCGCCCGCGCATCGGTGTCGGGGTGGCGATGGGCAACGTCGAGCGCCGCCGCGACGTAATAGGCGAGCGCCCGCGTTGCCTCCGTCTGCGACTTCATCGAGAGCAGCATGCGCTTGACGTCCGGATGTTCGATGATGGCGACCGGATCGGGGTTCTTGTCGCCGAGCTTGCGGCTTTGCACGCGGTCGCGGGCATAGGCCAGCGCCTGTTGATAGGCGCGCTCGCCGATGGCGACGCCCTCGAGGCCGACCGCTAGCCGCTCGTTGTTCATCATCGTGAACATGTACTCGAGGCCGCGGTTTTTCTCGCCGACGAGGTAGCCGATGGCACCGCCGCCGTCGCCGAACGACATCACCGCCGTGGGGCTCGCGTTGATGCCGAGCTTGTGTTCGATGGAAACGCAACGCAGGTCGTTGCGGTCGCCCAGGCTGCCGTCGTCGTTGACCAGGAATTTCGGCACCAAGAACAGCGAGATGCCCTTGACGCCCTCGGGCGCGCCGACGATGCGGGCAAGCACCATGTGGACGATGTTGTCCGTCATGTCATGCTCGCCGAAGGTGATGAAGATCTTGTTGCCGGTGATGCGGTAGGCATCCCCGTCTGGTTCCGCCTTGGTGCGGATGCGCGCCAGGTCCGATCCCGCCTGCGGCTCCGTCAGGTTCATGGAGCCGGTCCAGGTGCCGATGGTCATGTTCTCGAGGAACGTCGCCTTGAGCGCGTCGGAGCCGTGCTTCGACAGCAGTTCAATGGCGCCGCCGGTCAGCATTGGGCAGAGCGTGAAAGCCATGTTGGCGGCATGCCAGATTTCCGAGACCGCCGTCGAAACCAGCCAGGGCAGGCCCTGGCCGCCGTAGGTCGGATCGAACGGCAAGCCGTTCCAGCCGCCCTCGATGAATTGCAGGTAGGCGTCCTTGAAGCCCTCCGGCGTGCGCACCACGCCGTTTTCCAGCACGCAGCCCTGACGGTCGCCGGAATGGTTGATCGGCGCGATCACGCCCGACGCGAGCTTTTCGGCCTCTTCCAGGATGGCGTCGACCAGGTCGGGGCTGGCTTCCTCGTAGCCGGGAAGCGCGGCAACGCCGTCGAGACCGACGAGGTCGTTGAGGACGAAACGCATCTCGGCCAGGGGGGCGGAATAGGTGGTCATGGCGGGCT
>JAYNJY010000021.1:17501-20412 GCA_038110665.1 Rhodospirillaceae bacterium
CCTCGGAGGACGATTACCAGCGCAAGTGCTGCGACACCGGCGAGCGTACCGGCCAACAGTCGTCGCCCGGCCAGGAAAAACACCGCAAAACCGGCCGCCACGGCGACCGCGCGGTCGATCTCCGGGGTGTTCGCCAGGGCCGAGGTCGGCAGCGCGATGGCACGCACCATGAGCCCGCCGACGAGCGCCTGGCCGACGCAGGCGAACCAGTCGAACAGCGGCGTTTCCGGCTCGACCCGGCCGGAAAGCACGACGCCGCCGGCGCGCGTCAGGAGCGCCGCGGCGAGCGCGGCGCCAAGCAGCAGCCAGGGCAATTGCGCGCTCACTTGGCGGCCCGCCCCGGTAGCAGGCGTGCGAGCGCGAAACCGAGCGTGCCGGCGCCGATGCCGCCGATGGCGAGGCCCCATTCGACCGACCATTGTATTAACAACGGCACGCCGATGCCGCCGAGGACGAGCGCCAGGTAGCCGCTGAGGCGCCGCACCGACACCATGATCAGCAGCAGGTAGAGCGGCGTCAGCACCAATAGCGCGGTCGCGAGCGCCGGCGGCAGGTCGCCGACGCCATAATAGCCCGCCGCCGCGCCGGCCATGGCGCTGACGAAGATGACGGCGGCGAAAGCCATGAAGAACGGCCGCCGCGACTTCGGGTGGATCGCCTGGGCGCCGACAAGGACGTGCACCCACACAGTCGGCGACAGAAGTTGCGCGAAAACGAAATCCTTCCAGCCGATGCCGCGTTCGGCGCGAACCAGCGGCAGGGCGGTGACGACCATCGGGATATTGCGCAGGTTCGAAAACAGCACCGCGCCGAACATCACCCAGAGGCCGGCGCCGGCGGTCGCCAGTTCGGTGTAGGTCATCAAGGCCGGCATCGACCAGATCAGTGCGATCGCTGCGCACATCAGCGTGAAGTCGAGGCCGACGGCCTTGCACATGGCGCCGTAGCCGAGCAATGCCGCGAACAGGCCGAGTGCCGGCATGCCGAGCGCGGCGCGAAGGCCGGCGGTTATTGGGTTTGGCAGCGGATCGGCCTCGAGGGCGTTGGCCATGGCGGTATTGCGTCAGTCGATGGCGCCGGCGCGCTCCAGCACCGCATGCAGCAAGACCTGGCAGCCGGCGCCGCAGTCCTCGGGCCTCGCGTTCTCGATCTCGTTGTGGCTGATGCCGTCCTCGCAAGGCACGAACACCATCCCCGCCGGTGCCAGGCCCGCGACGAAGATGGCGTCGTGGCCGGCGCCGGAAATGATGTCGCGGTGGCTGTAGCCGGCGGCGTCGGCGCCGGCACGAACCGCGTCGACGCAGGCCTTGTCGAACGGCGTCGGCGGGAAATACCAGAAATCGACGACGTCGACGTCGAGCCCGCCGCGTTCGGCGACGCCGGCGCAGAACGCCTTTAGTTCGTCGCGCATGGTCGCCAGCGTGTCGTCGTCGGGATGGCGGAAGTCGACCGTGAGGAAGACCTGGCCCGGAATGACGTTGCGCGAGTTCGGGCGCACCTGCATGTGGCCGACGGTGGCGCAGGCATGCGGCGAATGGGCGTGGCCGATGCGATTGACCTCCTGGACGATGGCGGCGGCGCCGACCAGCGCGTCCTTGCGCCGGGGCATCGGCGTCGGCCCGGCGTGGCTTTCCGTACCGGTCACGGTGATCTCGAACCAACGCTGGCCCTGGGCGGCGGTGACGACGCCGATGGTCTTTTGCTCCGCTTCCAGGACCGGCCCCTGTTCGATGTGCAGTTCGAAATAGGCGCCAATCTCGCGTTGGCCGGGGGGCTCGGTGCCGGCGTAGCCGATGCGCTTGAGTTCGTCGCCGAATTTGGCGCCGTCGATGTCCTGCTTGGCGAGCACGTCGTCCAACTCGAAGATGCCCGCGAACACGCCCGAGCCCATCATCGCCGGCGAATAGCGCGAGCCTTCCTCGTTGGTCCAGCACACGACCTCGATCGGTGCCTCGGTATCGATGCCGTGGTCGTTGAGGGTGCGCACGACCTCCAGGCCGGCGAGCACGCCGAGCACGCCGTCGAAACGGCCGCCCGTCGGTTGCGTATCGAGGTGGCTGCCGGTCATCACGGCCGGCTTGTTCGGATTGCGGCCGGGGCGGCGGGCGAAGATGTTGCCGACCGCGTCGACGCTGACCGCGCAACCCGCCTGTTTACACCAGGAAACGAACAGATCGCGCGCCTGGCGGTCGAGGTCGGTCAGCGTCAGGCGGCAGTTGCCGCCCATTTCGGTGGCGCCGATCTTGGCCATCTCCATCAGCGAAGCCCACAGGCGGTCCGTGTTGACGGGCAGGTTGGTCGGCATGGCGTTGATCCCGGCGGTTGTTCGAGCAGATTGCGTTTCTTGGCGATGCCTGATTGTATCGCAAGTTCCGGAGGAGAAAACAACGCATGCCGATCAAGGACGAAATCGCCGCCTACGCTCACGAATTCCGCGACATCCGGCGCGACATCCACGCCCATCCGGAGACCGCTTTCGAGGAATTCCGCACCGCCGTCATCGTCGCCGAGAGGCTCAAAACCTTCGGTCTCGACGTGCACTGCGGCCTCGCCAAGACCGGCGTCGTCGGCACGCTGGCGCTCGGCAGTTCGAACCGCGCCATCGGGCTGCGCGCCGACATGGACGCGCTCGACATCCTCGAGGAAAACACCTTCGACCACGCCTCCACCGTCGACGGCAAGATGCACGCCTGCGGCCACGACGGCCACACGGCCATGCTGCTCTGCGCGGCGCGCTATCTTTCGGAGAAGCGCAACTTCAACGGCACTGTGCATTTCATCTTCCAGCCGGCCGAGGAGAACGTCGCCGGCGGCCGCGTCATGGTCGAGGACGGTTTGTTCGAGCTGTTCCCGGTCGAGGCCGTCTACGGCATGCACAACCTGCCCGGCATGCCGATCGGCCAGTTCGGCG
>JAYNJY010000022.1:0-13350 GCA_038110665.1 Rhodospirillaceae bacterium
TAGGCCAGGCCGTTCTCGATCAGGTGTTCGGCCCAGAGGTAGAGTTGCTCGAAGTAGTCGGACGCGTGGTAGAGGTGCGCGCCCCAGTCGAAGCCGAGCCAGCGCACGTCGGCCATGATGGCATCGATGTATTCCTGCTCTTCCTTGGCCGGGTTGGTGTCGTCGAAGCGCAGGTGACAGCGCCCGCCTAAATCGGCGGCGAGGCCGAAGTTGAGGCAGATCGACTTGGCATGGCCGATGTGCAGGTAGCCGTTGGGCTCGGGCGGGAAGCGCGTGACCACCGTCCCGGTACGCCCGCCATCCAGATCGGTCTGGATGATATCGCGAATGAAATTGGTCGGCCTGGGCTCGGTCGTGTCGATGGAGTAGGTCATGTCCCCTGCGTATTCTCTGCGTCGTCAGGCCCGGCCGCGAACGGCGGCGGGGCCCAAGTCTTACGCCATGTTTCGCCTGCTGGAAAGACGCCTCTGGCGTATTGCCTTTTGTCGCCCCCGACACATAATCGCGTCAACCGCTTTGGGGAGGGAACGATGGCGCGCGTCACGCTCGAAGGCCTTTTGAATCCGTCGTCCGTGGCCATTCTCGGCGCCACCGACGACATTCGCCGCGTCGGCGCGCGAGTCATGCGCTACATGAACGAAGCCGGCTTCCAGGGGCCGGTCTACCCGATCAACCCGAAACGCGACGTGGTGCAGGGCAAGCCCGCATTCCCGTCGATCTCCGACATTCCCGGCACGGCCGACCTCGTCATCATGGCGATCCCGGCGCCGGCCGTGGCCCAGGCGCTGCACGACAGCGCCGCCAAGGGCGTCAAGGCGGCGGTGGTATTCTCGTCCGGCTTCGCTGAGATGGGCGCCGAGGGCCGCAAGATGCAGGACGAGCTGCTCGCCGCCGCGCGCTCGGCCGGCGTGCGGCTGTTGGGGCCTAACTGCCTCGGCAGCGTCAACGTCGCCACCGGCGCGATGGCGTCGTTCTCGTCGAATTTCCTGAACTCGCTGCCGGTGCCGGGCTCCGTCGCCATTGTCTCGCAGAGCGGCGCCTTCGGCGCGCATCTCTATTCGATGGCCCGCGCGCGCGGCATCGGGCTTTCGCACTGGGTCACCACCGGCAACGAGGTCGACATCACCGTTTCCGAATGCCTCGACTTTCTGGCCGGCCGCGACGAGGTCTCGACACTGGTCGCCTACGCCGAGGGCATCAACGATCCGGAAGGTTTGCGCCGTGCGCTCGCCAAGGCACGCGACATGCGCAAGCCGGTGATCTTCCTCAAGGTCGGCCGTACCGAGGCCGGCGCCGAGGCGGCCAAGTCCCATACCGCCTCGCTCGCCGTTTCCGATGCCGTCTGCGATGCGCTGTTCAAGCAGTACGGCGTCTACCGTGCCGACACCACCGACGAGATGATGGACGTCGCCTACGCCAGCCAGATGGGCGTCTTCCCGAAAGGCCGCCGGCTCGCCGTGCTGACGGTTTCGGGTGGCGTCGGCGTGCAGATGGCCGACAGCGCCATCAAGCACGGCCTCGAAGTGCCGGCGCTGCCGGAGGCGACGCAGAAGACCGTCCGCGAACTGCTGCCCTTCGCCGCCGCGCGCAATCCGGTCGACGTTACCGCCATGGCCATCGACAACCCGGAGCACTACCTGACGCCGGTTTACGACGCCGTGTTGAACGAACCTGACACCGACGCCGTCGGCGTCTTCTTCACGCCCGGCCAGGGCACCGACGCCTTCGCCGACCTGACGCTGGGTGCGCTCGCGAAGATGCGTGCCAAGGACCCGGACAAGGCCGTCTCGATCAACATCATCATGCCGCCCGAGGTTGCCAAACGCTACGAACAGGCCGGCTTCACCGTATTCGATACGCCCGATCGCGTGGTAGCGTCGCTGGCGGCACTGGCTGAGATCCGGGAAGGCTTCGAGCGCGCCAAGGGCGACGCGCCGCCGGCCTTGCCGTCCGGTGCGCTGCCGGTGCCGGCGGAAGCGACGACGGAGGTCGAGGCGAAACGCATCCTCGCCGCGGCCGGTATTCCGGTGGTGCGCGAGATGCTTGCGGCGGACGCGGCGGCGGCCGTCGCCGCAGCCCGGGAGATCGCCGGGCCGGTGGTCCTGAAGATCGCGTCGCCGGATATCCAGCATAAGACCGAGATCGGCGGCGTGCTGATCGGCATCGAGGGCGACGATGCGGTAGGCGCCGGCTTCGAAACCCTGGTGGCGCGGGCCAGGGAGAAGGCGCCGAAAGCGCGCCTCGACGGCGTCGTGGTCTGTGAGATGGCCAAAGGCGGCATCGAAACGGTGATCGGCGTCAACATGGACCCGACCTTCGGGCCGGTCGTCATGTTCGGTCTCGGCGGCATTTTCGTCGAGGTGTTGAAGGATGTGACCTTCCGCCTGGCGCCGTTCGGCAAGGACGAAGCCATGCGCATGATCCGCGAGATCAAGGCGTTCCACGTGCTGACCGGCGCGCGCGGCGCCGCCAAGGCCGACCTCGACGCGCTGGCCGAGACGCTGGCGCGTGTTTCCGTCTTCGCCGCCGCCAACGCGGACAAGCTTGCCAGCCTCGACATCAATCCTTATCTGGCGCTGGAGACTGGGGGCGTCGCCCTCGACGCTCTGATCTTACCGAAAGGCTAGTTGGCGCCGTCGAGCCAACGGCCGAGGAAAGCGGCGACGTTCTCGATCGCCTTGGCGCGCGCCTCGTTGTTGGTGCCGGTGTGCACTTCCTTCTCGCCCGAGGCATAGGCGCTGTTCTTGGTGACGATGGTCCGCACCTTGGCGGACGGGTGGTCGAAATTGTGATAGGCGCCGGGATGGACGTCGATGGCGACGGGACTGCCGGCGGCGCCGGCGCCCTCGATCAAGCCGCGGCAGGGTTCCGGCAGCGTCCAGCCGTCGAGCGCGCCGAACTGGATGATGGTCGGGATCTTGGTGGCGAACGGCCGTTTCGCGACCTGAACGCAGCCTGGATAGAAACCGATGGCGGCGCGGAAATCGTGCTGGAGACCCTCGAGGCGTTGCGGCGCGTCGGTCTTGATCATCCAGAGCAGCGTCATGGCGCCGTCCGAAAAGCCCATCAGCGCGATCTTGTCCGGCTGCACGTCCGGCCGCGATTGCAGGAACTTGAGTGCGCCGTAGGCGTCGGAGGGCCATTCCTTTTCCGGTGTGATCGGCCGGTCGCGAATGCGGCAGATCAACGTCAGGCTGCGCGCGGAAAAGCTGTCGGCGAGCAGTACCACTTAGCCGCGCTTGGCCAGCCATGTCGACCAGAACGCTGGGCGTTTCGAAAGCTTGCCCGACTTGGTCCACATGCCCGAACAGCCGTGCAGCATGACCACCGCCGGAAACGGACCGGCGCCTTCCGGTTTCACCAACAGGCCCGAAAGCGTCGGCGCCGCCTTGTCGAGGCTGGCGAACGTAACTTTTTCGTAGATGGTGCCATCATCGGCGAGAGCGATACCGCCGAAGCCAAGCGCCGAAATCAGGGCAAGCGCGACGACCCGCGCCAAACCGCAAGACCAAGCCGCGAACCGCATCTGCGTGAATCCGTATGATAGGTGGTTGTCAGCGCGGATTGTCGCGCGTTAGGGTCCGGTTGCCCAGCGGATTCATATGACGGAGGGGCGGCATGGCGTCCGTTCACGACTATTTTACAAAAGTCCTGCGGGACACCGACCCGGACGTCTACAAGGCGCTTGCCGGCGAACTTTCCCGCCAGCAGGACCAGATCGAGCTGATCGCGTCCGAAAACCTGGTCAGTCGTGCTAGCCTCGATGCGCTCGGGTCGGTCATGGTCAACAAGACCGTCGAGGGCTATCCGGGCAAGCGTTACTATGGCGGCGCCGAATATGCCGACGCGCTCGAGGCGCTTGCCATCGAACGCGCCAAGGAACTGTTCGGCTGCGCCTTCGCCAACGTACAGCCGCATTCCGGCAGCCAGGCCAACCTCGCCGTGTTCGTGGCGCTGCTGAAGCCCGGCGACACCATCCTCAGCATGGACCTCTCCGCCGGCGGGCACCTGAGCCACGGCTCGAAGGCGAACTTGAGCGGGAAGTGGTTCGACGTCCGTCACTACGGCGTCGAACCGGCGACCGGCCTGATCGACATCGCCGCGCTCGAGGCCCAGGCCCAGACGTGCAAGCCGAAGATGATCATCTGCGGCGGCTCGGCCTATCCGCGTGCCATCGACTTCGCCGAATTCCGCCGCGTCGCAGACGGCGTCGGCGCCTGGATGCTCGCCGACATGGCGCATTTCGCCGGCCT
This sequence comes from Rhodospirillaceae bacterium, assembly GCA_038110665.1. Classification (GTDB taxonomy): domain Bacteria; phylum Pseudomonadota; class Alphaproteobacteria; order Rhodospirillales; family Casp-alpha2; genus TMED8. Next base: position 4,254 of record JAYNJY010000022.1, read on the forward strand.
CGTCGCCGGCGGCCGGCATCCGCATCCGTTTCCGCACGCCCATGTCGCCACCGCCACCACCTACAAGAACCTGCGCGGCGTGCGCGGCGGCATCGTGCTCTGGAACGACGAGGCGCTGACGCCCAAGTTCAACTCGGGCGTCTTTCCGGGCGTGCAGGGCTCCGTCATCCTCAACGCGGTCGCGGCCAAGGCGGTTTGCCTCGGCGAGGCGCTCAAGCCGGAGTTCAAGGACTACACCGGACGCGTGCTGGCCAACGCCCGTGCGCTCGCCAAGGCTTTGGTCGATGCCGGCATCGACGTGGTCACCGGCGGCACCGACACGCCGTTGCTGCTGGTCGACTTGCGCGCGCTCGACCTCACCGGAGATGTCGCTTCGGCGGCGCTCGAGTGCGCCGGCCTGACCTGCAACAAGAACGGCATCCCCGGTGATCCGAAACCGCCGCAGGTCACTTCGGGCCTCCGTTTCGGCGCGTCGGCCGGGACCACGCGTGGCTTCGGCGAGGCCGAATTCGCCGAAGTCGGGTCATGTATCGCAGAGGTGCTCAAGGGGCTGGCCGAGGCGGGGGCCGGCGACAACGGCGCGGCCGAGGCCGAGGTGCGGGCGCGCACGCTGGCGCTCTGCCGGCGCTTTCCGATCTATCCGGACCTGGTTTCCTGACGTGGCCGGGGGCGGCGCCGCCATTCGCAAGCATTCGGTGGTGCTCGCAGGGCATCGCACCAGCGTCTCCATAGAAGACGCATTCTGGAACGCCCTGAAGGCATTCGCCGCTGCCGACGGGCGTTCGCTCAACGACCTGGTCGGCGAGGTCGACCGCGCGCGCGAGGGCAATCTGTCGAGCGCGCTTCGCGTCTACGTGCTGGAACGGCTGACGGCGCCTAGAACTTGAACAGCTTTTTGATGATCTGATCGGGCGTCATCTGCTGCTGTTGCTGTCGCGGCTGCTGTTGCTGGTTGGTGGCGGGTGGCGGCGTCTGTTGCGTCGGCGCCGGCGCCTGTTGTTGCGGTTGGCTGCCGCCGCCGCCGCCGAGAATCCCCTTCAGGATGTTGCCGACGCCTTTGGGCGCCTTGTTGAGCAGCGCGTCGGCGCCCGGGATCGGCACGCCGGCCCCGAGCACGGCACCGGTATCGACCTTGACGGTCGGGTTCTCGATCGAACCGGTGATCGAGAACGGCACCGCGTTGTGGGATTCGCGAACCTTCGCCTTGAGGATGCGCATCAGCGCCGATTCGGCGAGGGCGATCTTGCCCTTGAGGTCGATGGTCCAGGCCGGCAGGTTGATCGAGCCGGCGGCGCCGCCGTTGCCGATCGACGACACCAGTTTGAGATCGTTGGTCGTCGCGATGCCGCGCTGGATGGCGAAACTGGCGCCGACCGCGGCGGCGTCGTTGCCGGACTTGCCGCCCAACTGGTTGAGCGAGGTGAACAGCCCGAGCAGGCCCGACATCAAGCTGCCGGCGGCAGCCTTGCGCACGTCCATGCCGCTCAGCTGGAAGTTGGCATCGCCGCCGAGCGAGCCGACGATGGTGGCGACGCTGGCGCCGGCCCCGGCGACGTTGAGGCCAACGTCCATGTTGCCGTTGGCGGCCGGTTCTCCGGTGACCGCGACCAGGGCCTGTTCGACGGTGAGGCCCTTGACCGTGGCGCTGGCGCCGATCTGGTTGCCTTTCGCCGCCGCCTTGAGCCGGCCGTTGAGGGCGCCGCCGAACAGGTTCGCGGTCAGCTTCTCGACATCGAGCACGCCGCCTTTGAGCCTGGCGGCGATATCGGCCTTCTCGGCCAGGTAACGGCCGTAGATGATGATCGGCGCCTTCAGCGTGACGTCGGCGTCGAGTGCGTTGAGCGCGCCGAGATCGAGCGGCGTGGTCGGCCAGCGTCCGCGCGCGGCGCGTTGCAGGTAGGGAGATCCGGCGTCTGCGGCCGGGCCCCGGAGCGCCGCCGGCTGGACCCTGGCTGGGCCGTCCAAGCCGGCGCGTTTCTCGGCCGGCAGGAAGTATTCGATGTTGAGCGCGCCGGTTTGCAGGTTCGCCGTGACCGCTGGTTTGGCGCCCGAGAGCACGGCGGAAACCGCGCCGCCGATGCCGGTCTTGCCGATGGCGCCCTTGATGTTGGCGAGGTCGAGCTTGTCGGTGCCGCCCTTGACGTCGGCCTGGAGTTCGATCCCGCCGAGCTTGCCGGCCGGCTGGTAGTCGACGCCGAGGCGGCGCAGCATGGTCGGCAGGTCGGCGTGCTTGACATTCAACTGTCCGCTCAGGAGATCCTTCATCGACATCGCCGACAAGCGGCCCTTGTAACCGACGGTACCGCCGGCGATGCCGGCGAGCATGTCCGTGCTCGGTGCCAGCAGGCTGCCGTCGAGCCGTCCCTTGAGGCTGAGCGCGCCGAGCTTGGCGGTATCGAGCGGCAGCTTGGTGCCGGCGACGCGCGCCAGGGCGCCCAAGTCGGGAACACTGGCGTCGATGCGGAGCGCCTTGGCAGACGGCACGGCGCTCAGGCCTTCGAGCAGGCCGCTGATCCGGGCCGAGGCGCCGGCCAGCTTGCCGACGCTCAAGCGTTTCAATTCGAGTGCGCCGTTGTAGAGCGTGCCTTCCGCGACCACGTCCTGCAGCGGCGTGCCGCCGTAGACGGCCGATTTGACGTGCAGGTTGAAGTTGGCGTCGAAAGTGTTGAGGGCGGCGAGACCGGCGAGCGGATTGGCCGCCGCCGCCGCCGTGCCGGCATCGCTCTTCGGGGCACTCTGGCCGGATGCCGGTGCCTGGGCCTGAGCCGGTGCGGGCGTCTTCGCCGGCGCCGCGCCGGCGGCCTTTGCCGGCAGGTAGGCGTCGACGTTGATGCGGTCGAGCACCAGCGCCGCGCCCAGTCCCAGGCGCTTGCGCAAGGCGACGGTAACGCCGCCTTCGAGTTTCGAGTTGTCGAAGCGGGCGTTGAGGCCGGCGACCTGAAGCTGCTCGGGCGTTGCGGTGATCTGGGTCTTGAGCGCGATCTTGCGCAGCCGGTCCGCCGGCACCGGCGGCGGAGCGAGCTTGAGCCAGGCCATCACGCCGCGCAGGTCGTTGATGTTGGCGTCGACGTCGCCGATGAAGGTCGGGACCGAATTTAGCGTGGCGAACTGGCCCTGGACGGTGAGGTCGGAAGCGCCCGGGAACTGCGCCGAGAGCTGGCTCAGCTTGAGCACGCCGCCGGACAGATCGACATTGAGCGCGACGTCACGGATGACGCCGGTGCCGTAGCCGATGGCATCGACGGTCAGGATCAACGCGCCGGCGACGTCGGTCGGCAGCTTGAACCGGACCGGGCCGGCGGCGACCGGCTTGGGATTGGCCGGCGCCGGTTTCGATGCGCCGGCAGCGGCCGACGGCTTGGCCGGTTGCTTTTCGGACTTGCCGGCCGGGGCCGCCGGGGCCGGGGCGTTGAGGCCGGCGATCAGCTTGTCGGCGTCGATGCGGTTGATGGCGAGGCGGCTGTCGAACCGCGGCTTGGCGCCGAGATCGACCTGGAGGTCGCCTTTCGCCTGGATGCCGGCGAGGGAGAGCGCGAGTTCCTTGAACTCCACCGCCTTGGCCGACGCGGCGAGCTGGGCGCCGAGATCGACCGGAAGTGCCGCGCCGCCGGCAGGCGAGGAGCCGCCGACAGCGGCGATGGCGGCGCGGAGGTCCTGGCCGGCGAGCTTGAGGGTGCCCTTGAACTGCGGATTCTCCAGTAGGCTGACGACGGAGCCCGACACCTGCACCGCCAGCGCCCCGGCGTCGAGCGAGACGCGGGCGTTGAGCGGCACCGTCCGGCCCTGGATCAACTGGCCGACGGACACCGAATAGTTGACCGGAATGGCGTGGACGACGAGCGAACCGTTGCTTTCCATCGGCCCTTGCAGCGAGGCGGCGGCGATGGTCGCGTTGATGCCCTCGACCGCCTCGAGCACGCCGGCCTTGGCGTCGCGATAGATCACCGTGCCCTTCTCGATGGTGAAGTTGTCGAGCGTGATGTCGGGCGCGGCGGCCGATCCGCCGCCGGCCGGCTTTTGGGCGTCGGACGAAGCGGCGGCGGTGGGCTTCTTGGCGGCGGGCGTGAATTCCCAGTTGCCGCGGCCGTCGGGCAGACGTTCGAGTTCGATCAGCGGTTCGACCAGTTTGACGGTCTCGACCTTGACGCGGCCGGCGAACAGCGGGGCCAGCGCGATCCGCACCTCGACCACCTTGAGCGACGCCATGGTCGGCGCCTTGGCGCCAGGCGCGTTGGAGAAGGTGATGTCCTCGGCGACCAACGCCGGTGCCGGCCAGACCGCGATGCGCACGGCGCCGGCGATGGATAGATCCCGCCCGGTCAGCTCGCGCACCTTTTCGGTCGCCATGCCCTTGTACTGGTTCCAGTCGATGAAGCTCGGCAGCATGACGACGGCGCCGACCACGAGGATGACGACGATGACGACGGCGGAGATGATCTTGCGCACGGTTTGTCCCTGGAATCCGTGGTTTTCGAGGTCCGTGAGGGCACCGGCGGCACGCGCCGAGGCAGCCCGTCACGGGCTCGGGTTCGGCGGGCAAGTGTAATGATTGACGCTGGTTACGACAACACTATGAGGGCCCGGAAGTCGTTCACGTTCGTGTATGTCGGGCCGCTCATGACCAGATCGCCGGTTTTTTCGAAAAAACCGTAGGAATCGTTTTCGGCCAGGAAAGCCGCCGCGTCCAGGCCCGCCGCCCGTGCCCGCGCCAGGGTGTCGGGGCCGATCGTGGCGCCGGCGTTGTCCTCGGAGCCGTCGATGCCGTCGGTGTCGCAGGCGATGGCGTGAATGCCTTCCGCACCGTCGAGCGCGATTGCCATGGCCAGCATGTATTCGCCGTTCGGGCCACCGCGGCCCTGGCCCTTCATGGTGACCGTCAGTTCGCCGCCCGAGAGCACCACCGCCGGCGTCTTCACCGGGCCGTTGCCGGCACGGATGGCGCGCGCCAGGTCGGCGTGTTCGTGCGCCACGTCGCGGGCCTCGCCCTCGAGCGCGTCGCCGAGAAGGATGACGTTGAACCCGGCCGCTGCCGCGACCGCCTCGGCTGCCGCCAGGCTGGCGGCCGGACGCGCGGTCATGCGCACGTCGGTATTGGCGAAGGCGGCGTCGCCCGGTTTCGGGCTCTCGTCGGCGCCGGCGTCGAGCAGCGCCTGCGCCGCCGCCGGCAGTTTCATGCCACGGCGCCGAACGATGGCGAGTGCGTCGGCGTAGGTGGTCGGGTCGGGCACGGTCGGGCCGGAGCCGATGACGCCGGGCTCGTCGCCCGGCACGTCGGAAATCAGCAGGCTGCTCAGCCGTGCCGGCGCCGCCGCGCGCGCGAGACGCCCGCCCTTGATGGCGGAGAGGTGTTTCCTCACGCAGTTCATCTCGGTGATGGTCGCGCCGGAACGCAACAGCGCCTGGTTGACCGCCTGCTTGTCGGCGAGCGTCAATGGCGGTGCCGGCAGGGTCAGCAGCGCCGACGCGCCGCCCGAGATCAGCGCCAGGCAGAGATCGTCGGGGCCGAGGCCCTTGACCAGATCGACCATGCGCCGGGCGGCGTCGAGCCCGGCCTGATCGGGAACCGGATGCGCGGCCTCCACGATTTCGATCCGCGTACACGGCTTGGCATAGCCATAGCGGGTGATGACCAGCCCCGAGAGCGCCTTGTCTGCCGGCCAGTTTTCCTCGACCGCCTGCGCCATCACTGCCGATGCCTTGCCCGCGCCGATCACCAGGGTGCGGCCCTTCGGCGGTTCCGGCAGGTGCAGCGGCACGCAAAGCTTGGGATCGGCGGCGGCGACGGCGGCCTTGAAAATGCGGTCGAGAAGGGCTTTGGGATCGTCGGTCATGTCTTCGTTCTGGAGGATTGGCGGTTGCTGGAAAGCGAGGGCGGCCGCTCAGACGCGAACGATCTTGCCCGGGTTCATGATGTTGGACGGGTCGAGGGCGAGCTTGATCGCGCGCATGACGCTGACGGCGTCGCCGTGCTCGGCGACCAGGAAGTCCATCTTGCCGTAACCGACGCCGTGCTCGCCGGTGCAGGTGCCGCCCATGGCGAGCGCGCGCATGATCATGCGTTCGTTGACGGCATTGGCGCGCGCCACCTCGTCGGCGTCGTCCGGGTCCATGATCAGGCAGAGATGAAAGTTGCCGTCGCCGACGTGGCCGACGATCGGGGCCAGGAGGCCGCTCTCGTCGATGTCCTTGCGGGTTTCGAGCAGGCATTCGGCGAGCTGGGAGATCGGCACGCAGGCGTCCGTCGCCATGCCCTTGGCGCCGGGACGCAGCGCCAGCGCCGCGTAATAGGCATCGTGACGGGCCTGCCACAGTTTCGAGCGGTCCTCGGGCCGGGTGGCCCACTTGAAGTCGCCGGAGCCGAACTCGTCGGCGATGCCCTGGACTAGGCGTGCCTGCTCCTCGACGCCGGCGGGCGTGCCGTGGAATTCGAAGAACAGCGTCGGACGCACCGGATAGTCGAACTTGGCGTGACGATTGATGGCGTCCATCTGGACCTCGTCGAGAAGCTCGATGCGCGCTACTGGGATGCCGCTTTGGATCGTCAGGATGACGGAGTTGACCGCCGCCTCGAGGTCGGGGAAGGAGGCGACCGCCGCCGAGATCGCCTCGGGGATGCCGTAGAGGCGGAGCGTAACCTCGGTGATGACGCCGAGCGTGCCCTCGGAACCGACGAACATGCGGGTCAGATCGTAACCGGCGGCCGACTTGCGCGCGCGCCGGGCGGTGCGGACGAAGCGGCCGTCGGCGAGCACGACGCCCAGCGACAGTACGTTCTCGCGCATGGTGCCGTAGCGCACCGCGTTGGTGCCCGACGCCCGCGTCGCGGTCATGCCGCCGATCGAGGCGTCGGCGCCCGGATCGACCGGGAAGAACAGGCCGGTGTCGCGCAAGTACTCGTTCAACTGCTTGCGGGTGACGCCCGGCTCCACGGTGACGTCGAGATCCTCGGCGCTGACCCGGAGCACGTTGTTCATGCGCGTCACGTCGATGCAGACGCCGCCGTGACGGGCCGCCACGTGGCCTTCGAGCGATGTGCCGGTGCCGAACGGGATGACGGGCACGCCCTCGTCGGCGCAAAGCCGGACGATGGCCTGGACCTCTTCGGTCGTTTCGGGAAACACCACGGCGTCGGGCGGTTCGCTCGGGTGGTAGGACTCGTCGCGGCCGTGCTGGTCGCGAACCGCCTCGGCGGTGCTCAAGCGATCACCGACCACGGCGCGGAGCCGGTCGAGAAAGTCGTCCTGGATTCGAGCAGCTGGCGTTGTCATGTCCGACGTCACCCCTTCCGGTCTACGGCTCGGCCCGGGAGTTTGACGGAAGCGGCGCGGCCGGGCAAGGGCGGGCGCTCATATCGGGCGGCCCTTCTCGCGCTTGCGCAGTTGCTTGATGTGTTCGCGCACGCCGGGCAGGTACGGATGCACGAAGAGCGCGCGTTCCCAGGCGTCGGCCGCGGCCTTCGGGTTGTCGACGGCATCGAAGATCAGCCCCATGCCGGAGAGCGCGCCGAAATGCCTGGGCTCCAGCGCCAGGGTGCGCTCGATGTCGCGCATGGAGGCGTCGAGGCGCTCCCTCATGTAGTTCACGGTGGCGCGCTTGTTCCAGCCCTCGGCGAAATTCGGCGCGATGCCGACGATCTGGTCGAAGGCGCTGAAGGCGACCTCCAGGTTGCCAGTGGTCATCGCCGAAATGCCGATCGCCATGAAGCGTTGCACCTCCGCGTCGGCGTGATGGATCCAGATTTTCCAGATGCGACCTTCGAGGTCTTCGGCCTCGACCGGGGTTTTGGCGCGCCCGAGCAGGTCGAGCAGCTTGGCCACGCGTGGGCTGGTCTGGTCGGCCGCCGCCGGTGCCGCCGGCGCCCATACCACAATCAACCACCCGACCACGATAACGAGGAAACGGGTGCGCGTCATCGCCGGTCTCAGGGCAGTCCGGCCGGCTTCGGGCCGCCGGTCGCCCAGTCGAGCAGTTCGACCGTATGCACCACGGGCAGCGCCGGACCGTTGCCGTCGCCGCCGGAAAGCTGTTCCAGGCAGCCGATGTTGCCGGTGGCGACGATGCTGCCGCCGGCGGCGCGGAGATTGGCGAGCTTGCGTTGGCGCAGCCGCGTCGCCAGTTCCGGCTGCATGATGTTGTAGGTGCCGGCGGAACCGCAGCAGAGGTGCCCTTCGCGCGGTTCCTTGACCTGAAAGCCGGCGGCTTCAAGCAGTGCCTTGGGCTGGCGCGTGATCTTCTGGCCGTGCTGCATGGAGCAGGCGGAATGATAGGTCACGACTGGCGCGCCGGTGAGCGAGCCGGTGGCGTCGTCGATGCCGAGCTCGGTCAGGAACTCGGTCACGTCGCGGGTCGTCTCCGCGACCCATTGCGCGCGTTCCGCCCAGGCGTTGTCGGCGCGCAGCATGAAGCCGTAGTCCTTGACCGTGGTGCCGCAGCCCGACGCGTTGACGATGATCGCATCGACGGGCGCTTCGTCATGGGCGGCGGTCCAGGCCGCGACGTTGGCACGGGCCGCGGCGTGCGCATCGGCCTCGCGTCCCATGTGATGGACAAGCGCGCCGCAACAGCCGGCGCCCTTGGCGACGACGACCTCGCAGCCGAGCCGCGTCAGCAGCCTGATGGTGGCCTCGTTGATGGCGGGTCGCAGTACCTGCTGGGCGCAGCCGCTCATCAGGATGACGCGCTTCCGGCGCTGGCGTCCCGGCGCATGGGTGCCGGGTCGGTCGACCGGCGATGCCGCCTCGATGCGGCTTGGCGCCATCTGCATCAGCCCCTTGAGCCGGCCCGGCATCAGGACGGCGAACGGCTTGGCCAGCCAGGCCCCCATCAGCGCCAGACGGAACCGACCCGGATGCGGCAACACCAACGCCAGCAGGTTGCGGAGCAGGCGTTCGGCGAGCGGCCGGGTATAGCCGCGCTCGATGCGCGCGCGGGTCTCGTCGACGAGGTGCATGTAGTCGACCGAGGCCGGGCAGGTGGTCATGCACGAAAGGCAACTCAGGCAGCGGTCGGCGTGGCGCACAAGCTTTTCCGATGGCGCGCCGCCGGTTTCGAGTAGGTCCTTGAAGAGGTAGATGCGCCCGCGCGGGCTGTCCAACTC
>JAYNJY010000022.1:13360-19792 GCA_038110665.1 Rhodospirillaceae bacterium
AGCAGCACGTAGGTCGGGCAGGTCGCCGTGCAGAATCCGCAATGCACGCACTTCCTGAGGATGTCGTTGGCGATGGCGATGCCCGGCTCGGCGAGCTGGGCCGCGGTAAACAGCGTTTGCACCTGGCGTCAGATCCCTTCGTACATGCGCCCCGGGTTGAGGATGCCGTTAGGGTCGAAGCCTTCCTTGATGCGCCGGATGATGTCGCCAACGGCGCCCTCGGTCGGCGGGAACACGGAAACCTTGCGCCGGAACGCCTCCGGCGCACGGAACAGCAGCGCATGGCCGCCGACCTCGGCGGTGCAACGCCTGACCACCTCGGCGAGGTCGTCGCGGCGCGTTTCCAACGCCAGCCAGATCAGGCCGCCGGCCCAGTCGTAGAGCGCCTCGCCGGGGTTGCCCTCGAGGATCTTGAGCGCCACTCGCGAGCCCATGGTCGGCGGCACGGAAATGCGCCAGATCTGGCGGTTCATTTCATGGGTGAAGTAGTGCACATCCCTGACTTCGCGCCACAGCACCTTGGAATTGGCGGTGTGCAGTTCTTCCGTGGCGCCGTACTTGGCCAGCAACTGGCGCAACTCACGGCAGCGATGCTCGACCGACGGGCCCGGGCCCTCGACCCGGATCGCGGTGATGGCGCGCCCGGTCTCGGCGACGAAATCGACCGCCGAGAGCTTGGCCAGGCCGGCCGGCAGGTGCGCCGCCGCGGAAATTTCGTACGGGCTGGCGGCGGCGTCGGTCATCGCCTTGACCCCGCCGTGGTCGTAAATGCCGTCCTGCGCCCAGCGGATCAGCACCGTGCGCACCTTCTCGGAAGCCGGCAACACCTTGATGGTGGCCTCGGTCAGCACCGCGAGCGTGCCGTGCGAGCCGGCCATCAGCTTGGAAAGGTCGAAGCCGGTGACGTTCTTGACGACGCGGCTTCCCGACTTGAACACCTCGCCACGCCCGCTGACGGCATGGAAGCCGAGGAAATGGTCGCGCGCGGCGCCGGCCTTGACGCGCCGCGGGCCGGCCAGGTTGCAGGCGAGCGTGCCGCCGAGCGTGGTCTTGCCCGGCCCGGCGCCCATCAGGCGGCCGAGATCCGGCGGCTCGAACGCCATGATCTGGTTCTTCTCGGTAAGCGCGCGGCGGATGTCGTCCATGCTGGTGGCCGCGCCGGCGCTGAGCACCAGTTCGGCCGGTTCGTAATAGGTGATGCCGGCGAGCCCGGAGAGGTCGAGGGTGCGGGTATCGTCCATCGGACGGCCGAGGCCGAGCTTGGTGCCGCCGGCACGAAGTTCGAGCCTGACCTTTTCGGCGGCGGCCCATTTGACGGCCTCCAGGACTTGGTCGGCGTTTTCGGGCTTCAGGATTTCGGTCATCGTCGGGCCTCAAAACCTAGGAATGTTCGGGAACGGCAGCTGGCCCTTGTGGACGTGCATCTTGCCGAGTTCCGCGCAGCGATGGAGTGTCGGGTAGACCTTGCCGGGATTGAGCAAGTGGCCGGGGTCGAAGGCGCATTTCAGCCGCTGCTGGTGCTTCATGTCGTCTTCCGTGAACATTTCGCCCATCAGGTCGCGCTTCTCGATGCCGACGCCGTGCTCGCCGGTGAGCACGCCGCCGACCTCGACGCAGAGCTTGAGGATGTCGGCGCCGAAGGCTTCCGCCTTCTCGGTTTCGCCCGGCACGTTGGAATCGAACAGGATCAGCGGGTGCAGGTTGCCGTCGCCGGCATGGAACACGTTGGCGACGCGGAGCCCGTATTTCTCCGAGAGCGCCGACGTGCGGGTCAGCACCTCGGCCAGGCGGCCGCGCGGAATGGTGCCGTCCATGCAGAGATAATCGGGCGACAAACGGCCGACCGCAGGGAACGCGGACTTGCGTCCGGACCAGAACTTGAGCCGCTCGCCTTCGTCCTCGCTGACCCTGAGATGGCGGGCGCCCTCACTCTTGGCGATCGCCTCGACCCGTTCGATCAGGTGCGCGACCTCGGGCTCGGGGCCGTCGAGTTCGACGATCAGGAGTGCAGCGATATCGAGCGGATATCCGGCCTGGGCGAATTCCTCGGCGGCCTGGATGGCGAAGGTGTCCATCATCTCCATGCCGCCCGGAATGATGCCCGCGGCAATGATGGCGGCGACGCAATCGCCGGCCGCCTCGTTGCTGTCGAATCCGATCAGCAGCGCCCGCGCGGTCTCCGGCTTTTGCAGGATGCGCACGGTGACCTCGGTGATGATGCCGAGCAGGCCCTCCGAGCCGGTGATTACCCCCAACAGGTCGTAGGCCGGCGCGTCCAGGTACTTGCCGCCGATACGCACCACCTCGCCGTTCATCAGCACCATCTCGACGCCCATGACGTTGTTGGTGGTGAGGCCGTACTTGAGGCAGTGCACGCCGCCCGAGTTCTCGGCGACATTGCCGCCGATGGAGCAGGCGATCTGGCTCGACGGATCGGGTGCGTAATAGAACCCGGCGTGTTCGACCGCCTGGGTGATGGCCAGGTTGGTGACGCCCGGCTGGGAGACGACGCAGCGGTTTTCGAAGTCGATGTCGAGGATGCGGTTGAACTTGCCCATGCCGACGGTGATCGCATCGGCCAACGGCAACGCGCCGCCGGACAGCCCGGTGCCGGCGCCGCGCGGCACGATCTTGACGCCGTGCTCGTGGCAGTACTTGAGAATGCGCGACACCTGGTCGGTGGTTTCCGGCAACACCACGATCAGCGGCAGTTGCCGGTAGGCCATCAGGCCGTCGCACTCGAACGCCTTGAGTTCGGCCTGGTCGGCGATGACGCCTTCGCCCGGCACGATCTCGCGCATGGCGGCGACGATCTCGGCGCGCCGCGCGATGACCTCTGCATCGGGTTTCGGCATTTTCATGTCGACAACCTCTCTACGGGACCCGGCACAGCGCCGTCGGCCCGGCCAGACTCAACGTTTTCCGCCCGCTTGGGCATTGCCGATGTGAAACTCTAGACATACCGATCATCCAACATTTTTTCATAAAACGACCAAAGCGTCATCAGGCTTTTCCCCGCCCGGCGCGCGATATCGCACGACTGTGACGTCGAATGTAACGTCCTTGGCGCCAACGCCCAAACGTCCAAAGCACCGATGCAGTTATGAAATTGTGGAAAAAGTCGAGACAACAAAAAACCGCGCCGGATGGCGCGGTTTCGCACGGGCCGGATTGAACCGGCCGTTGGCGGCGGGCCTCAGCCCTGGCGCACCTTGAAGCGGGGGTTCTTCTTGTTGATCACGTACGTCCGACCCTTGCGGCGGATGATGCGGCAATCCTTCTCGCGCGTCTTGGCGGATTTCAGTGAATTCTTGATTTTCATCGGACCAATCCCATTAGCGTTTCCGCCCGTTTTCGGGCTCGGAAGCGCGGAAACTAGGCGAAGCCGGCGCCATTGTCAACGCCGTGAAACGGCTTTTCGCCGCCCGTCCGGGCGGGCTTTCCTACCTGCCGGTCGCGGCGTAAGGTGAAAACCGGTTCATGAGTTCCGTTTCCGCCACCGTCGCCAAGGCCGACAACCTGAAAGGCATGCTCTGGATGGCCGCTTACGCGGCCTTCATTTCGAGCATGCATGTCTGTATCCGCCTGGTGTCGGCGGACATGCATCCTTTCGAAATCGCCTTCTTCCGCAACCTATTCGCGCTCGTCGTCGTGGTGCCGTGGTTCTGGAAGCTCGGTGTCGAGCCGCTCCGGACCAAGCGGCTCGGCCTGCTGGTCGCGCGCGGCACGCTCAACACCTTCTGCATGCTGGCCTATTTCACCGCGCTCTCGATCGGCAACCTGGCCGAGATCACGGCGCTCTCGTTCACCGCGCCGATCTACGCCACCATCATCGGCATGTTCGTGTTCGGCGAACGTGTCGGCATCCGCCGTTGGGTCGCCATCCTGATCGGCTTCGCCGGCGTGCTGGTGATTCTCAGGCCGGGATTCCAGACCATCGGACAGAGCCAGATTCTGGTGCTGACGTCGGCTTTCGGCTGGGCCGCCTGCATGGTCATGGTCAAGGCGCTCGGCCGGACCGAATCGGCGATCACCATCACCACTTACATGTCGCTGGTGATGACGCCGTTGTCGCTGGTGCCGGCACTCTACCATTGGACCTGGCCGACGCCGGAACAGTACGCCTGGCTGTTGCTGTTGGGGGCCCTCGGCGGCCTCGGGCAACTGATGATGACCCAGGCGTTGCGCCTCGGCGAGACCCACGTTATTACGCCGATCGATTTCCTGCGCCTCGTGTTCATGTCGTTGCTTGGGTTCCTGATCCTCGACCAGGTGCCGGACAGGTTCATGTGGATCGGCGCGATGATGATCTTTTCCGCCGTCGCCTTCATCGCCTATCGTGAACACGTGCGCCGCGCCGCCGCGCGCGCCGCAACGAATGCCAGGGCCGGTCCCGGGGGAGGAACCTGACATGCTCGACAACCAACGCGCGCTCTTCGACATTCCCGACGACGTCACCTATCTCAACCTGGCCGCCCACTCGCCGTTCCTGAAGTCGGTCTATGCCGCCGGCGTCGAGGGATTGGGGCGCAAGTATCACCCCTGGGACATCGACCTCGCCCAGGCGCCGGCCGAGGCCGAGCGCTTGCGTGGCCTCTTCGCCGCCTTGATCGGCGCCGGTGCCGGCGATGTCGCCATCGTCAATTCGACCTCCTATGCGGTCGAGACCGCGGCCCGCAACGTCGCCCTCGGCAGGGGCCGCAAGGTCGTCGTGCTGGAGGACCAGTTCCCGTCGAACGTGCTGTCCTGGCGCCACTTGGCGGCGGAACGGGGGGCTGCGTTGCATTTCGTGCCGCGCCCCGGCGACTGCGACTGGACCCGCGCGGTGCTCGAAGCCCTCGACGGCACCGTCGACGCCGCCGCGTTGCCGCCCTGCCACTGGTCCGACGGCTCGCGCCTCGATCTCGTCGCGATCGGCCGGCGCTGCCGCGAACTCGGCGTGGCGTTGGTCATCGACGGCACCCAGGCGATCGGCGCCATGCCGTTCGACGTCAAGGAGATCCAGCCGGATTTCGTCGCCTGCTCGGCTTACAAGTGGCTGCTCTGTCCCTATACCTTGGGCTTTCTCTACGCCGCGCCGCACCGTCAGTCGGGCACGCCGATAGAGTTCCATCGCTGGAACCATGCCGACGTCGCCGCCAGCGCCACCGGCGCCAGCTACGCCGAGGGCTATAACGATGGCGCCAGGCGCTACGACATGGGCGAGGTCAACAACTTCATCCATCTGCCGATGTCGATCCAGGCGCTGACCCAGCTCGGCCTGTGGACGCCAGCCGCCATCCAGGCTCATGTCAAGCCGCTCACCGACGCGGTCGCCGCCGGCGCCCGGGCGCGCGGCTGGACGGTGCCGCCGGACGGCCATCGCGTCGGCCATTACATCGGCATGAAACCGCCCGGCGCGCTCAAGCCCGGCCTGGTCCAGCGCCTGCAGAAGGAATGGAAGGTCAACGTTTCGGAGCGTGCCGGCGGTGTCCGTGTGGCGCCGCACGTGTTCAACGACATGGCCGACGTCAAGCGGTTCTTCGAGGCCCTCGACAAGGCGCTTGCGTAGGGCGCCGATTGGGATACAACCGTCGCCGGACCTCTTTTCTCGTTTCAGGACGCCATTCATGGTTCACGCCGCCGAACGCACCACCCGCATCGAGCCCTCCGCCTCTTCCGTCGCCACCCAGCGCGCGCGCGAATTGAAGCAGCAGGGCCACGACATCATCGCGTTGACCCAGGGCCAGCCCGACTTCGACACCCCCGAACACGTCATCGAGGCCGCCGTCGCCGCCATGAAGGCGGGCGAGACCCGTTACACGCCGGTCGGCGGCACGCCGGCCCTGGTCGAGGCGATCCGCGTCAAGTTCAAGCGCGACAACGCGCTCGACTACGCCGCCAACGAGGTGATGGCGTCGAACGGCGGCAAGCAGGTCGTCTACAACGCCCTGATGGCGACCGTCGAGCCCGGCGACGAGGTCATCATCCTGGCGCCCTACTGGGTTTCCTACGTCGACATGGCAAAGTTCGCTGACGGCGTGCCGGTGGTCGTTTCGTGCTCGGAGGAGAACGGCTTCAAGCTGACGCCGGCGCAACTCGAGGCGGCGATCACGCCGAAGACCCGCTGGATCATCCTGAATTCGCCGAACAACCCGGCCGGCGCCGTCTATTCCGCCGACGAGCTGAAGGCGCTCGCCGACGTGCTGGCGCGGCACGAGCGCGTGCTGGTGATGTCGGACGACATCTACGAGCACATCATCTTCGACGGCCGCCAGTACGCGACCATGGCAGCCGCCGCGCCGCACATGCGCGAACGCACGCTGACCATGAACGGCGTCTCCAAGGCCTATTCCATGACCGGCTGGCGCATCGGCATCTGTGGCGGCCCGTCCGACCTGATCAAGACCATGTCGAAGCTGCAGAACCAGAGCACCGGCAACCCGAGTTCGG
>JAYNJY010000023.1:0-2686 GCA_038110665.1 Rhodospirillaceae bacterium
TGCTTCCGGAACTGTTCGCCGTCGCTGACGATGTCGATGCCGGCGTCCTCCTGGATCTTGATCCAGGCGAGCGCGGCGTCGCGTTGGCCTTCGACCAGGCCCTGCCCTTCCAGGCGCCACGGCGCCCAGAGCTTCTCCGGTTCCGCCAGCCAGGCGGGTTTCGGCAGGCTGCCGGCGACTGTCGTCGGTATCATGTCGTCCTCCCCGTGAATCGGTTTTCGTTATCTTATCCGGCTTTGCTACCGCCCACTTGTTCCGGGCGGGAACAGGTTTCTGTCCTTAACTGGTACGCGCGAGAAAAGCGTGCAGGTCGTCCTGCCATTTCGCCGCGTCGGCCATCGGCCCAGCGTGGCCATAGGGCGTATCGAGTTCCAGGAACGTCGCGTCGACGCCGTGTCCCTTGAGCATGGCCGTGACCTCGGGCCCGAGCGCGACCGGCACGACGCTGTCGGTGGTCGCCAGCACGTAGAGGATCGGCGCCTTGATGTCCTTGGCCTCGGCGAGGGCGTTGGAACCGATGCCGGCCTCGGACAGCTTGATCAGCGAATTGGCGTCGAACTGATCGGCCCAGGCCTCGGCCTGCGCGGCGATGGCGATGTCGCGCGCGGCGGTGCCCTTGGTATCCTCCAGGTGCTTGCCGATGCCGTAGTTGGTCAGCGTCTCCTTGCGGACGGTGACCATCAGCTCGCGCACGCCGCTGATCCGTTCGTTGCCGTAGAAACGCCCGCCGTTCCAGCCAGGACAGGCCTCGAAACGGTCGCGCAGCTTGGAAACGTCGGCCTTGGTGGTCTTGCGCTCGATCACGCCGGCCATCGGAACCAGCGCGCGCATCCGCGTCGGCCGCGTCGCGCCCCACAGGAACGTCAGGTGGCCGCCGTAGGAATAGCCGACCACCGCCGCCAACTGCTTGATGCCGAGATGGTCGATCAGGCGTTCCTGCAGCGCCACCATGTCGCGCGGGCTAAAGGCCGGGAAGTCGGGGCCGTAGGGTTTGCCCGTCTTGGGATTGATGGTCGCCGGCCCGCTCGAGCCGTAGGCCGAACCCAGCATGTTGGAGCAGACGACGAGGTATTTATCGGTGTCGACCGGCTTGCCCGGCCCCATCAGGTTGGCGAACCAACCGCCCTCGCCGCCGGCGTGCGGGTGGCTGGTGTAGCCGTGACAGACCAGGATGGCGTTGGCGCCGTCCGGGTTCAGCTTGCCCCAGGTCTCGTAGGCGAGCATCGCTTCCGGCAGCGTGGCGCCGCCCGAAAGCTGGAAATCCGTTGTCGCGAAAATCTTCGAAGTCGGCAGCAGCATTGCGTCGTTCCCGTCTTGCGGTTGAGACCGAAGTCTAGCGGCAGCCCGGCCCAGCGATCAACGCCCCTCGACAACGGGCCGCGATCACGCTTGCGTGTCAGACGGCGCGCGGCGCTCGCGGAGCGCAATGACGATACCGCTCACCGCGATCACGGCGACGCCGGCCCAGGTCCAGCGGTCCGGGAAGTCGCCGAAGACGAGGTAGCCGAGCGCGGTCGCGACGACGATCTCGAAGTAGGCGAAGGGTGCGAGCACCGGCGCCGGCGCCAGCGTATAGGCGCGGATCAGGAGATAATGGCCGAGCGTCGCCGCCGCGCCGAGCATCAGCATCAGGCCGAAACCGGGCAAATCCGGCGCCTGCCAGATCCACGGCAAGGCCAGCGAGGTTACGGCGAAACCGACCTGGGACTGAAACGTCAGCGTCTGCCATGGGTCCGCCTGGCGGCTTAAGCCCCGCGTCAGCAGGTTGTAGCCGGCGAAGGCGAGCGCGGCGCCAAGCACGTAGAGCGTGCCCGCCGGCACGCCTTCGAGCGTCGGGCGGATGACGACTAGTGAACCGACGAAGCCGAAACCGACCGCCGTCCAGCGCCGCCAGCCCGGCCGCTCGCCCAAAAACAGCGGCGACAATGCCGTCACCAGGAACGGATAGACGAAATAGGTGGCGAGCGCGTCGGCGATCGACATCGTCTTGAGACCGAGGAAGAAGCCGAAGGTCGCCGCCGCCAACAGCGCCGCGCGCAGTACGTGCATGCGGGCGTCCGGCGGCGCCGTGAAGATCGTCCGGCGCCGGGTCAACAGCGCCGGCGACAGGATCACCAGGCTCAAGGCGAAGCGCGCCCAGACCGCCAGCAGCACCGGGTAGCCCCATTGGCCGAGCAGCTTGGCGGCGACGTCGATGTTCGGCACCACCGTCCAAGCGGCGAGAAAGAACAGGATGCCGCGCCAGGTCGCGGCGTCGGCGGTCGGGGCCTTGGCCGCGTCCACTCAGGCGCCGCCGTTATCGAGGAATTCGAACAGGCGCCGGGCGACCTCGTCGGGTTTCTCCTCGGGCAGGAAATGGCCGCAGTCGAGCGGCCCGCCGGTGACCTCGGCCGAACACCACGCACGCCAGACGTCGAGCGGATCCTTGCCCGGCGCAACGTCGTCCATGCCGGCCTGCTGCTTCTTCACTGGTCCGCCGAAGCCGCGCGCGCCGCCCCACAGGAATAGCATCGGGCATCGCACCTTGTTGCCGGCCGCCCTGTCGGCGGCGTCGTTCTCGACGTCGGTCTTGGCGCCGGCGCGGTAGTCGGCGCAGGTGACGGCGATGGCGTCCGGTTCACGCAATGGCGCGAGACAGGCTTCCTTGGCGGCCGGATCGAACTGGAAGCCAGGCGCCGCCCAGCTT
>JAYNJY010000023.1:2696-15653 GCA_038110665.1 Rhodospirillaceae bacterium
CCAGAAAGGTCCAGTGGAAGGCCCCCAAGGCGCGCGTCTTGTCGATGGTGTCCCACATGTGCAGCGTCGGCACCACGTCGAGCGAGCAGAACTTGGTGACGCGTTCCGGATGGTCGAGGCAAAGCCGGTAGCCGACGCGCGCGCCGCGATCGTGGCCGACGACCTGAAACTTCTCGAAGCCGAGCGCCGTCATCACCTCGGCCAGGTCGCTCGCCATGGCGCGCTTTGCGTAAACAGTGTGGCCGGCATCGTCGGCGGGCCGGCCGCTGGCGCCGTAGCCGCGCAGGTCCGGCACCACCACGGTGAAGCGCTCGGCGAGCTTCGGCGCCACCGCATGCCAGCAGGCGTGGTTCTGCGGATAGCCGTGGATCAGCAGCAGCGCCGGACCGCTGCCCGCCATGCGCAGATAGATTTCCGGCCCGGACGTTTGAATGCGACGTTCTTCGAAGCCTTCGAACATGGTTGCGTCCTCCCGTTTCGCCAATTTACCTAAAACGCCTCGTCCCTCAACGTTTCCACGTCGCGACCGCGACGCCGGCGAGGATCAACGCCAGCGCCAGGACTGCCTGCAGTTCGACGACCTCGGCCAGCAGTGCCGTGCCCCAGATCACGCCGAACACCGGATTGAGGTAATTGACGAAGGAGAAGAAACTGGCGCCTCGGTTTTCGATCAGGCGGAAGTAGACCAGCGTGGCGAGGCCGGTCGGCAGCAGGCCGAGATAAACGGCGGCGAGCCAGGCCGTCGTATCGGCCTGAACGAAGCCCTGGGTGCCGTCGACCAGAAACGCCAGCGGTATGGAGATGGCGGCGCCCATGATCATCACCATGACCGCGCGGCCGATCATCGGCGACTTGCCCGTGCCGGCCGGCAAATTCCGCGTCAAGATCGCGTTGAGCGCGTAGCAGAGCGCGCCGCCGGCGACAGCGAGTTGGCCGACCAGTTCGGCGCCGAGGCCCTTCAGCGCCTCCGGCCCGATCAGCACGATGACGCCGCCAAACCCTATCGCGACACCGATCAGCTTGGCCGGCGTGAAGCGGTCGCCCTCGTTGAAGAAATGCGCCAGCACCAGGGTCGAAAGCGGCATCACCGCCATCAGGATGGCGGCAAGGCCGCTGTCGACGCGCTGCTCGCCCCAGCCGATCAGGAAGAACGGCAAGGCCAGGCCGAAGATGCCGAGCGCGAAGCCGATCTTCCAGCTCTTGGCGTCGGCCGGCAGGCGCGCCCCCTTCCACAGCATGATCGGGGCGAGCACCGCGACGGCGATCAGCGTGCGAGTCGCCACCAGGGTCATCGGCGGCATCGTGGCGATGGCGAACTTGATGGCGGCGAAAGACGAGCCCCAGACGCCGGCAAGCCCCAACAGCCAGACGACGTCGATCCAGAGCGGGCCCGCCTCCCGGCCGCCTTGCGACTGCCCGCCGGCCATGGCGTCAGGCGCCGTAGTATTCCCGGTACCAGGCGACCAGCCTGGGCAGGCCCTGTTCGATCGTCGTGGAGGGCTGGAAACCGAAATCGCGCTTTGTCGCCTCGATGTCGGCGTAGGTCTCTTTCACGTCGCCGGGCTGCATCGGCTGGAAGTCGATCTCGGCCTTGATCCCGAGTGCGCCCTCAATGACGCCGATGAAGTGCATCAGGTCCTCGGAGCGGTTGTTGCCGATGTTGTAGACGGCGTGCGGGCGCATGTGGTTGGTGGCGTCGGCGGCCGGCGGCCGGTCGAGGCAGGCGACGACGCCGGCAACGATGTCGTCGATGTAGGTGAAATCGCGTTTCATGTCGCCGTTGTTGAAGACCGGGATCGGCTCGCCCGCCAGCATCTTCCTGATGAAGATGAAGGCCGCCATGTCGGGCCGGCCCCAGGGCCCGTAGACGGTGAAGAACCTGAGCCCCGTCAGCGGCAGCCCCCACATGCGGGCGTAGGACTCGCTTATCAATTCCATCGACTTCTTGGTCGCCGCGTAGAGCGAGACCGGGCTGTCGGTGCGGTCCTCGACCGAGAACGGGAAGTCCGTATTGGCGCCGTAGACCGACGACGACGACGCGTAGACGAAATGCTTGAGCTTCTTGGCGCGCCGGGCGGCCTCCATCAGCACCAAATGCCCCTCGATGTTGGAGCGAGTGTAGGCGTAGGGATTGACCAGCGAGTAGCGCACGCCGGCCTGGGCGGCGAGATGGATGACACCGGTGATATCCGGATAGTGCGTGAACACGGCCTCGACCGGCACGCGCTCGGCGATGTCGAGCTTGTGGAACGAAAAGCCCTTGCGCGCCTGCAGGCGCTCCAGCCGCGCCTGCTTGAGGGTCGGGTCGTAGTAGTCGTTGAGGTTATCGACACCGACCACCTTGTCGCCCCGGTCGAGCAGCACGTGGCTGACGACGGAACCGATGAAGCCGGCAGCACCGGTGACGAGGACGGTCATCGGCGGGCACTCCGGAGCGGATTCGCGGGGGTCACGGGCGGCGTCATGGCCATGGCTATACCCCCTCGCGTCCGAAAAATCATCCGAAACCATGTTCCCGCGACAATCTATTGCGCGGACGCGGGGGTTGGAGATCGTTTCCTTGCGAATTGGCGATGCGTTACCCTTGCCAATTGCTCGTCAAACGGGCTCCGGGTAGAGTACTCGGCCATGGACCTGATCAACGTCAGCCTCGACGACAAGTACCGCCTCGAGCGTGGCCGCATCTATCTCAACGGCACCCAGGCGCTGGTCCGCCTGGCGCTGGAGCAGCGCCGCCGCGACGCCCGCGCCGGGCTCAGGACGGCGGGCTACGTCACCGGCTACCGCGGCTCGCCGCTGGGCGGCATGGACAAGGAGTTCGGCGCGGCGCGCACGGTGCTGACCGAGCACGACATCAAGTTCCACCCGGCCGTCAACGAAGACCTGGCCGCCACCGCGCTCTGGGGCACGCAGCAGGTCGGGCTGCATCCCGGCGCCAGGCACGACGGCGTCTTCGGCATCTGGTACGGCAAGGGCCCGGGCGTCGACCGTTCCGGCGACGTCTTCCGCCACGCGAATTTGGCCGGCACTTCGGCCTTTGGCGGCGTGCTGGCGCTGTTCGGCGACGATCCGGCGTGCAAGTCCTCGACCGTGCCGAGCCAGTCCGAGCACGCCATCATCGACGCGCAGATTCCGCTGCTCAACCCGGTCGACGTCGCCGAGGTCATCGAATACGGCCTCTTGGGGATCGCCATGTCTCGCTATTCCGGCTGCTGGACCGGGCTCAAGTGCATCACCGACAACGTCGACAGTTCGGCCTCCGTCGCCGTCGACCCGGCGGCGCTCGAAATCCTCATCCCCGACGACTTCGAAATGCCGCCGGGCGGGCTCTCGATCCGCTGGCCCGACCCGCCGGTCGAGCAGGAAATGCGGCTGCATCGCTACAAGATCTACGCCGCGCGCGCCTTCGCGCGGGCCAACAACCTGAACCGCGTCACCATGACGTCGTCGAAGCCGCGTTTCGGCATCGTCGCCACCGGCAAGGCCTATCTCGATACGCTGCAAGCCCTCGACGATCTCGGCATCGACGAGGCCGCGGCCGAACAGATCGGCCTGAGCGTGCTCAAGATCGGCATGCCCTGGCCGCTCGAACCCAGCGTCGTTCGCCAGTTCGCCATGAACCTGGAAGAGGTATTGGTGATCGAGGAGAAGCGCGCCGTCATCGAGAACCAGATGAAGGAGCAACTCTACAACTGGGACGAGGCCAAGCGGCCGCGCATCGTCGGCAAGTTCGACGAGAACCGCGAATGGATCCTGCCGTCGGCCGGCGAACTGACGCCGGCGCGCATCGCGCGCGTCATCGCCAAGCGCCTGGCGCCGTTCTTCACCGCCGAAACCATCGACAAGCGGCTCCGCTTCCTCGACGCCAAGGAAGCCGAGATCAAGGCGCACAAGACCGACATCCAGCGCCTGCCCTACTTCTGTTCGGGCTGTCCGCACAACACCTCGACCAAGGTGCCGGAGGGCTCGCGCGCCGCCGCCGGCATCGGCTGCCACTACATGGTGTTGTGGATGGACCGTTCGACCGAGACCTTCACCCACATGGGCGGCGAGGGCGCCAACTGGATCGGCCAGGCGCCGTTCACGGAGACGCCGCACATCTTTACCAACCTGGGCGACGGCACCTACTTCCATTCCGGCATCCTGGCGATCCGCGCCGCCGTCGCCGCCAAGGTCAACATCACCTACAAGATCCTCTACAACGACGCCGTCGCCATGACCGGCGGCCAACCCATGGACGGGCCCCTGGACCCGCCGATGATCTCGCGCCAGATCCACGCCGAGGGTGTTGCGCGCATCGCCGTCGTCTCCGACGAGCCCAGCAAGTACCCGATCGGGCTGCACTGGGCGCCCGGCGTCACCTTCCACGAACGCCACGAGCTGGACGCGCTGCAACGCCAGATGCGCGAACTGCCCGGCGTCACCGCCATCATCTACGACCAGACCTGTGCCGCCGAGAAGCGCCGGCGCCGCAAGCGCGGCACCTACCCCGACCCGCAGAAACGCGCCTTCATCAACGAACTGGTCTGCGAGGGCTGCGGCGATTGCGGCCTGGCGTCGAACTGCGTCTCGGTGGTGCCGAAGGAGACGCCCTTGGGGCGCAAGCGCGCCATCGACCAGTCCAACTGCAACAAGGACTTCACCTGCGTCGACGGCTTCTGCCCGAGCTTCGTCACCGTCGAGGGCGCCGAACCGAAAAAGCCCAAGGCCGAACCGGCCAAGGCCGCCGCCACCGATATACCCTGGCCCGTGCTGCCGACGCCCGAACCTGCCAGGAGCGCCAAGCCCTACGCCATCGTCGTCGGCGGCATCGGCGGCACCGGCGTGGTCACGGTCTCGGCGCTCTTGGCCATGGCCGCCCACTTCGAGGGCAAGGGCGTCACGGCCCTGGACGTCGCCGGCCTGGCGCAGAAGAACGGCGCCGTCTACGCCCATATCCGCATCTGCGACGACCCCGCCAGGCTCTACGCCGTGCGTATCGCGTCCGGCGGCGCCGACCTGCTAATGGGCTGCGACATGGTCACCGCCGGCGGCGACGAGACCATCTCCAAGCTGCAGGCCGGACGCACGCGCGCCGTCGTCAACGCGCACGAGACCATGACCGCCGATTTCACCCGCGCGCCCGACCTCGAGTTCCCGCAGGCCAAGCTCCGCGACGCCATCGACACCGCGACCGGCGGCCAGGCCGAATACGTCGAAGCGACGGAACTCGCCCGCCGGCTCATGGGCGACAGCATCGCCGCCAACCTGTTCCTGATCGGCTACGCCTTCCAGAAAGGCCTGCTACCCTTGAGCGAGGCCGCCATCACCCGCGCCATCGAGCTCAACCGCGTCGCCGTCCAGTCCAACCTGCGTGCTTTCACCTGGGGCCGGCGCGCCGCGCACGACCTCGCCACCGTCGAGAAGGCCGCCGGCGCCGGCGAAGGGGCGGTAAAAGCGGCCACTGCCCCCGCAGAGATGGATTTCGTCGCCGCCCGCGCCGCCGACCTTGCCGCCTACCAGAACGCCGCGCTGGCCGAGCGCTACCGCGCGCTGGTCGGGCGCGTCGCCCGGGCCGAAGCCGAGAAGGCGCCGGGTTTGAACGGCGAACTCACCCGCGCGGTCGAGCGCGCCTACTTCAAGCTCTTGGCCAACAAGGACGAATACGAGGTCGCCCGGCTCTACACCGACGGCCGCTTCGAACGCGCAATCGCCGAAGCCTTCGAGCCCGGCGCCAAGCTCAAGTTCCACCTGGCCCCGCCCTGGCTCGCGCACGAGGATCCCGTCACCGGAAAGCCGGTCAAGAAGACCTACGGCCCCTGGATGTTCCAGGCGATGAAGTTGCTCGCCGGCATGAAGGGACTGCGCGGCGGGCCGTTCGATCTGTTCGGCATGACAGCCGAACGTCGTGCCGAACGCCAGGACATCGCCGACTACGAGACGCTGGTCGCGGCGCTCTTGGACGGGCTTTCGCCCGCGAACCACGCCAGCGCCGCCGAACTCGCCCTGCTGCCCTTGAAGCTGCGCGGCTACGGCCACGTCAAGAACCAGGCGCGGCGCGACATGCACGCCAGACAGGCGGGCTTGATGCGCGAGTTTCTAGGCGGCGACGGCGCACAGATGGCGGCGGAGTGAGCCCATGGAAATGTCCGGCATCCCCTTCGGCACCACCGATTGGTCGCAAGTCGAACGAACCGAGCATCCCGGCGACAGCGGCACGGCCTATTGGCGCACCCGTCAGTTCGGCCCCATCCGCGTGCGCATGGTCGAATACACGCCCGGCTACCTCGCCGACCACTGGTGTTCCAAGGGCCACATCCTTTTCTGCGTTTCCGGCGAACTCGACACCGTACTCGCCGACGGCCGCCGCTTCACCTTGCGGCCCGGCATGAGCTACCAGGTCGCCGACGGCGCCGAGCCGCACCGCTCCTCGACCGCCCAGGGCGCCACTTTGTTCATCGTCGATTGATCGCCCGCCGCCGTTCACGCCGCCGGCGGCACCGATCCCGGCACGCGTTGGCGAAACCGCCTAACTTCGGGCCCAGCGCTCCCCGTACCCGTTTGGGCAGGTTTCGCGCCACCAGCGCATGCGCCTGTTCCAGGTGCCGCTTGAGTTCCCGGTCCGAGAGGCCTGGATCCGCATGCATCTGAATCCAGGTCATGCCCCGCGACGCCAGGTAGGGCGCCGGGCGCAGGCCTTGCATATCCTTCAGCACCTCGTAGGCGATGTCGGAGACCTTGAAGGTGATGCCGGCCAGCTCACCGTGGTGCCAGGCACCGATGGCGAACACTTTCGCGTGGAGTTTCGAGCCTTCGGCGTCGCTGACGGTGCCGCCGACCTTCCAGACGTCCGCGTCTCCCCACTGCACCACGTGCAGGGCGCAGGGCAGCTTCGCGCAGAAGGCGTTGAAACGTTTCGGCGTCATCATGGCACCCGCCTCCCCTCTTCCTTTCGTCGCGGCAGCAGGAACATCAGGCCGATCAGCAGCGCCGGGACGCCGGCGATGGCGAAGGCGGGGCCGAAGCCGCCGCCCGCCCCCAAGAACCAGCCCATCAGTCCCGGATAGACGAACTGCGCGCCGACGGCGAAAACCAGCACGCCGCCGGTGTTGGTGGCGACCTCTTCGCGCCTGGAGAGCCTGGCCACTTCGGAGAGCACGACGCCGTGCCAGCTCAAGGCCGTCGCCGTGTAGCCCATGGCCAAGGCCGTCACCGCGACCTGCGGCCAGCTCGCGTCCATCGCCCAGCAGCCGGCGGCGAACAGCGCCATGCCGACGCCCAAGACGGCCATCACCGGCGCCGCCCGGCCAGCGTGGCCGACCGTCCAGCCCCAGAAGATGCGCGCCACCACGGCGGCGACCTGGGAGAGCGCCAACACGCCGCCGGCGTCGACCAGCGACATGCCGAGGCCCTTCACCATGTAGGAGACGAAGAACGCGCCGTAGACGCCCTGCAGACCGCAATAGGTGAAGGTGGCGACGGCCATGCGCCGGAACACCGGCGGCACGACCACCGCCTTGAGCGTGTAGTAAGCCTGGCGGACGGAGATGCGGAACTTGGGGCTGCGGTTTTTGTCGAAGACGCCGCGCAAAACCTGGAGCACGACGGCGAGCACGATACAGATCGACGCCGTGCCGACGAAGATGCCCCGCCAGCCGAAATTGACCAGCAGGAACGGCACCAGCACGCCGGCGATGATGCCGCCGGCCGGCACGCCGGTCTGCTTGATCGAGAAGATCAGGGGCGCGTGCTTGGGCGGCGCGTAGCGCGCCAGGATGTCCGACGACGCCGGCGTCGAGACCGAACTCGAAGCCCCGATCAAGAGCGCGCCCAAGGCCAGCGCCCAGACTTCGCCGAAGACGCCCAGCAACAGCCCAAGCCCCATGCCCGCGAGCGACACCTGCGAGACGCGCACCGCGCCGTATTTCCTGATGAAGCCGCCCGAGAACAGCATGAAGCAGGCGGAACAGCCGTAGACGAGACCCAGGTAGTAGCCGGCCGTGGCCACCGGCAGGCCGACCACCTTGGCGAGTTCCGGCGCCGCGACCGGCACCACCAGCGCGCTCATGTAGGCCATCGATTGTTGCAGCAGCATGGCGACGACGGCGACGACGAGGGTCATGGCGCGGGGGTCCCTGTCCCTACGCCGTCATGCCGGCGGAAAGCCGTAAAGCCTGGCCGGATTGTCGGCCAGGATGCGGTTCCGCGTATTCGCGTCCGGCACCCAATCGAGCAGCATGTCGAGCAGCGCGCCGTCGCCCGGCATGACCCCTTTGTTGTAGTTGATGTGCGGCCAGTCCGACCCACCAGCCGATCCGGATTGGCGGCGATGAGAGCCTTGGCGAACGGCAACGTGTCGGCGTAGGGCATGCCGTCCTCGCCCGAAAACCGCATCGGACCCGAGAGCTTGACCCAGACCCGGCCGCTGTCGAGCAGGCGGAGCAGCGTCTGGAACGCCGGATGGCCGGTTCCGAGATGCGCCGGCACCCGGCCCATGTGGTCGATGACCACGTCGCAGGGCAGCGCCAGGATATCCGCTTCCATGGCCGGAAGCTGCTCGCCCTCGAGCAGGAACTGCGCGTGCCAGCCGAGGTCCGCGGCGCGCGCCGCCAGCCCCTTGTCGAGGCGCGGCGCGTTGGCGTAATGCGTCACCGATGTGAAACGCAGCCCGCGCACGCCGCGATCGTGCATGCGCTTCAGGGTGGCGTCGTCGACGTCGGCGTCGGGCACGGCGACGCCGCGGAACCGCGCTGGGTACTGCGCGAGCGCGTCCATGGTCCGTGCGTTGGCGCCGCGCCCGAGCGCGGTCGGATGGATGATGACGGCGCGTTCGAGCCCGAGCACGTCCTGCAGCGCGATGTAGGTTTCCGGCAGCGCATCGGGGCTATGGTAGGCGGCGCCGGGGTCGAACGGGTACTTGGCGGCCGGGCCGAAGACGTGGATATGGCAATCGCAGGCGCCCTTGGGCGGCGTGAAGCTGGGCGGCTTCGGATTCGGGTCGGGCGGCTTCGACATGATCGGCATGGCCCGGTCATCTTCCGCCAACGCGGCGAACCCGGCAAGCGGCTTTGACCGGGCCGGCGTCCGGCTCCATAGTCTCATCCGCATGCTGGAAAACGCGCTTGCCATCGACCCCGAGTTCCTAGCCGTGGCCCTCGTCGCCGTGGTGCTGACCGGCATCTCGAAAAGCGGCCTCGGCGGCGGCCTCGGCCAGCTTTCGGTGCCGGTGATGGCGGTCTACATCTCGCCGGTGGCCGCGGCGGCGATCATGCTGCCGATCCTCTGCGCCATGGACGTCGTGAATTTGTGGAACTACCGGCGCGACTGGCACCGGGCCAACGTCGCGGTGATGGTGCCGGGCGCCTTGGTCGGCATCGCGATCGGCACGCTGACATTCCGTCACGTCGACGACGACCTGATCCGGCTGATCCTGGGCGTCATAACGCTGGTCGTGGCGCTCAGCTATTTCGTCCAGCGCAAGCCCGCAGACGCGGCGACAGGCGGCGGGCGGGCGCTCGGCGCCGTCTGCGGCGCCTTCGCCGGCTTCACCAGTTTCGTGGCGCACGCCGGCGGCGGCCCGGTCAAGTTCTACATGCTGCCGCAGCGCCTGGCGCCGCGGGTATTCGTCGGCACGCACGTCGTATTCTTCTTCGTCGTCAACCAGCTGAAGATCTGGCCCTACCTCTGGCTCGGCCAGTTCTCGCCGGCGAACCTGGGCACCAGCCTGATGCTGCTGCCCGCCGTGCCCGTCGGCGTCTGGCTCGGCTGGAAGCTGGTCAAGGCGGTGGAGCCAGAGCTGTTCTACAAGATCTGCTATGCCCTGCTGTTCGCCGCCGGCGGCAAGCTGGTCTGGGACGGCGTCGCGCGCGGCGGTTATTTCTGAGCGCGAACGTAGTCGGCGACGCGCCCGATGACGTCCGTCACCACCGCCTGCAACGCGGCGAAGCCGGCGCTCTTCTCGATACGGCGTTCATACATGTAGAGGCCGCGGTCGAGCTCGATCTGCAGGCTTTGGCAGCGCCCGGCCGGGTCGCCGATCTTGCGCACGATCTCGCCGCCCTTGAAGCGCTTGTTGACGGCGACGCTGAGCCCGCCGGCGCGGAACGCCTCGGCGACCAGTTGGGTGAATTCGTCGTCGCAGGTGCGGCCGTCGAGATCGCCGAGCACGACGTCCTCTTCTGGGATGTTGAGCTTGCCAAGCTCGGTGCCGCAGCCGACCGAGAACATGGAGTGGCAGTTGACGTGCCAGCGGCCGTGCCGGATCGCGGCGACGGTGCCGATCAACGCCTCGTGGTAGGGCCGCCAGTAGCGGTCGATGCGGTGCTCGACCTCGGCGATGGCGAGCTTGTGGTCGTAGATGCGGACCCCGGCGCCGCCGTTCTGCTAGATCAGGCCGATGCCGTCGGCGGTCTTCGGGTTGACGTCGACAGGATGCGGCCATTCGCCCTCGACCAGGGCCGGGTCCATCGCCTCGAGGCCGCGATTGGGGTCGATGTAGGTGCGCGGGAAATGTGCGGCCAGCAGCCAGGCGCCGTGCGCCGGGGCGGCGACGTAGATTTCGTCGATGAAGCTGTCCTCGCCCTAGCGGATCGCGGCACGCGGGCAATCGTGGCTGAAGTCGGCCGGATAGTCGGTGCCGCTGTGCGGCGAGTCGAACATCAGCGGTAACGCCTCGCCCTCGGGCGCGGATAGCGTGAGCACGCCTGGAATGTGGCTCGCGGTCTCGGACATGGCGTCGGCTCTCTTCCCTGGCGGCGCTACTTCAGGCCGAGCGCCTTGCGGTAGGCCGCGTCGGCGAGCATGACCTCGGCCGCCGCCTTGGCGCCCTTCGGCGACCAATGGCCGTCGCAATCGCGGTAATAGGACATCCAGTCGGCGCCCCGGAACTTGTCGCGGAAATCGATCACGTGCAGGTTTGGATAGCCGCCGGTGAGCACCGCGAGGATGCCCGGCAGCGGCGACGGCGACGTGGTCTCGAGATCGCCCGGCCGCGGGATCAAGGTGACGATGACCTGGCGCTCGCCGGCCTCCTCCATCAATCGCGCCAGCACCTCGACCAGGCGTTCGACCTGCGTCTTGGTGAAATCGAAATAACCGGAATAGCCCGAACCGACGTTGCCGGCCCCGCCCTCATCGCGCGCCGCCAGTTGCAGCATGGTCCCCTTGAAGTGGTTGAAGGCGTTGGCGCTGAAAGTGAAGTTGCGCAACATGCGCGCGAAGTAGCGCCGTTGCTCGCGCCGCAAGTCGCGTTCCGAGGCGCCGCGCTTGGCGGCATTGGCGTATTCGACGACGTAGTCGCCGTTCTTCAACACCAGGTAGGGCCGGTACTGGTCGAGATAGGCGGCGGCGTGCTTGGGGTCGTCGTCGGTGAAGTCGTTGTCGGGCAGCAGGTTGAGCACCACCACGTCGTGCTCGAAGCGCTTCGCCAGGTGCTTGTACAAGAGCCACGACTGGGTCGGGCCGAAGTGGCCGGAGGTGCCGAAATTCAGGTGCTCGACGCCGGTCCCGGCTTCGAGCAGGTCCGAGGTCCGGTCGTCGCGTTCGAGCCCGTAGCCCTCAGTGAAGGAGTCGCCGAGCATGACCACGCGCGGCAGTTTCGCCGTGGTCTGGCGGGCGCGGTCGCGTGCGCCGTAGGCGTTGGTCCGGTAGGTCACCGAAAAGCACGACTTGGTGTGGACGTACTCCGTATCGGCTTCGTGCCACATGCCGAAGTAAGGGTTGCGGTCCACCCAGAACGGCCGTGAGCTCGGGAAGCGGTAGTTGGGCGCGTCGGCGGGGATCACGCCGAGGCCGATGGCGGCGGCACTGAGCACCTCGAGCGTCATCAGCGACACGGCGACGACCGCGGCCAGGCGCTTCAGCGTCCTCGCGACCTGACGCCGCCGGTGTGCCCGAACCTGCCGCTGCGACATGGCGGCTTTAGGGCTTGGGCGCCGGCAACGCCGCCATACCGACGTAGCCCGGCAGCGCTTCGACGCGGCCGAGCCAGGCGGCGACGTTTTTGTAGCCGTAGGGGTCGATACCGCCCTGGTGCACCAGGCCGGCGTAGACGTAGTTGGCGATGTCGGCGATGGTCGGCACCGTGCCGACCAGCCAGTCGCGGCCCTTGAGGTGCGCGTCCAGGATGCCGAGCGCGCGGCGCGCCTTCTCCTGCGCCGCCGCAACGTCGCCCGGCCGGTTGAACAGGATCAGCGCGCGCGCGATGGCGCAGCCCTGGATCATCTCGGCCGACGAGAACGACATCCATTCGGCGACGTGGCCGAGCGCGACCGCGTCGTCCAACGGCAGCCACTTTCCCTTGCCGTACTTGGCGGCGAGATAGGTCACGATCGCCTGCGAGTCGCGGATGATCTCGCCCGCGTCGTCGAGCACCGGCACCTGGCCCAAGGGATTGATGGCGAGGTATTCGGGCGTCTTGCTCTCGCCTTCGGCCAGTTTCACCGGCTGCGTCTCGTAGTCGAGGCCGAGCAGCGACAACATGAGCCGCACCTTGTGGCAATTGCCTGAAAGCGGCACATCGTAGAGCTTGATCATGGAGCGACCCCCCGGATTTGCGCGGTCTTCGCCGTATGCCGGCATTCTGCCGCGCTCATCCGCCCATGACAAACCACATCAGCGCCGGTAGCGTGGCGAAGGAAAGTACCGTCGAGACCATGACCAAGCCGGCGACCTCGGCGGGGCGGGTCTTGTACATCTCGGCGTGGACGTAGTTGTAGACCGCCACCGGCATAGCGCACTCGATGATGATGACGCCGCGCGCGGCACCTTCGAGCGCGAGCAGTTCCGCCGTCGCCCAGCCGACCGCGAAGCCCATTGAAAGGCGCACCAACGCAAGGCTGAAGGCGCGTCCGAGGCTGCCGACGCGCAACGAGTTGAGCGAGACGCCGAGCGTGATCAGCATCAACGGGATGGCGATGCCGCCGACCAAATTCAGGCTGTTGAACAGCCATTTCGGCATTTCCCAGTCGAGCCAGATCG
>JAYNJY010000023.1:15663-19745 GCA_038110665.1 Rhodospirillaceae bacterium
AGCGCCGGCATGGCGGCGAGCGTCGCCCAGATCATCGGCACCTTGAGGATGGCGCTCGGCTTGAAGTTGCCCGACGCCATCGCCGGCCCGGCGACGAACACCGAGACCGCGCTGACCACGAAGTAGCCGATGGCGAGCGCGAGGCCGTCCTCGCCGAACGCCAGCAGGCAGAGCGAGAGCCCCAGGTTGCCGGTGTTGGCGAAGGTTAGCGACGGCAGGAACGCCCTCTGGTCGAGGCGCGCGAGCTTGAGCGCGATGAAGCCGACGAGCGCGAAAGTCGTCGTCGTCGCCAGCGCCAGCCCGCCCATGCGGATCATCGTGTCGGCGCCGACCTCGACGGTGACCAGCGTCTTGAAGATCAGGCAGGGAAAACCAACGTAGGTGACGATGCGGGTGACGAAGGCGGTCTCGTAGGCGAGGCCGCGCCTGGCCCAAAGGTAACCGACGAGTGCGCAGAACGTCACCGGCGCGACCGTCTCGAAGATCGTCAGGAACACGTCACCAACCCTTTAGGCAAAGGCCGCTATTCGACCCAGGCGATGCGCAGGATGTTGGTGGCGCCGGGGGTGCCGAACGGGACGCCGGCGGTGATCGCCATGGCGTCGCCGGGCTCGGCGAACTCCTCCTTGCGCGCCGCCGCGATGGACAGCAGCACCATGTCGCGGAAGGTCTGGACGTCGTCGGTGTGGACCGAATGCACGCCCCAAGCGAGAGCCAGGCGCCGCGCGGTGTCGAGCCTCGGCGTCAAGCCCATGACCGGCACCATCGGCCGCTCGCGCGACGCGCGCAGCGTGGTCGAGCCGGTCGAGGTGAAGGTGACGATGGCCGCCGCCGAAATGGTCTCGGCGACTTGGCGCGCGGCGGCGGTGATGGCGTCGGCGGCGGTCGCCTCGGGCGCGCGCCGGTTAAGCTGAATCTGATGGGCGTAGAGCGGGTCCTTCTCGACCCGGCGAATGATGCGGTCCATCATCGCGACCGCTTCGGCCGGATAGGCGCCGACGGCGGTTTCCGCCGACAGCATGACCGCGTCGGCGCCGTCGTAGATGGCGGTGGCGACGTCGGAGGCCTCGGCGCGGGTCGGGCTCGGCGAGGAAACCATCGACTCCAGCATCTGCGTGGCGACGATCACCGGCTTGCCCGCCTCGCGGCAGACGTTGACCATACGCTTTTGCAGGCTCGGCACCTCTTCGGGCGGCAGTTCGACGCCGAGATCGCCGCGCGCCACCATGATCGCATCGCAGAGATCGACGATCTCCTCCAAGGCGTTCAGCACCATCGGCTTTTCCAGCTTGGCCATGATGGCGGCACGGCCGGCGATCAGCTTCTTCGCCTCGGCGATGTCGGACGGGCGCTGCACGAACGACAGCGCCACCCAGTCGACGCCGATATGCAAACCGAAGCGCAGATCGTCCATGTCCTTCTTGGTGATCGGCGAGAGTTCGAGCACCGCGTCGGGCACGTTGACGCCCTTGTGGTCGGAGATGTCGCCGCCGGCGATGACCTTGGTGACGGCGAAGTCCTTGCCGCATTCGATGACCTGCAGGCGGATGCGGCCGTCGTTGACGAGCAGGTTCATATTCGGTTCGAGCGCGGCGAAGATTTCCGGGTGCGGTAGCTCGGCGCGGGTCGCGTCGCCCGGCGTCTCGTCCAAATCGAGGCGGAAGGTCTGGCCGGCTTCGAGCTTGGCGCGGCCGTCCTTGAATTCGCCGACGCGCAGTTTCGGCCCCTGCAGGTCGAGGATCACGCCGATCGGCCGGCCATGCTTCTTCTCGAGGCCGCGAATGATGTCGAGCCGCGCCTTGTGGTCGGCGTGGGCGCCGTGCGAGAAGTTCATGCGGAACACGTCGCAGCCGGCCTCGAACAGCGCCGATATGGCTTTCTCGTTGGATGTCGCGGGCCCGAGCGTGGCCACGATCTTGCTTTTGCGAAAACGTCTCATAATCCGGACATTAGGGCCGACTTCTTGATGTTACAATTCTGATCTGGAGCCGCCCGGCGGTTTCCGCCGCTGCCCCCCGATCTTTTAAGTGGGCGCTGTTACGCCTTTGTTAAGTGGGTCCCAGGTATTATCCTGTCGGCAAAGCAGAGACGGCACGGGGACCCGACCCGATGATCAAGAAACTGGTTTCGAACGCGCTCTTGTCCATGGTCATGGACAAGAAGGCGCGCGAGAAATTCAACGCCGCCCAGGAAGCCAAGGCGTGCGCCAAGGCCGAAGCCGACCCCAGGGCAAAAGCCGCGCTCGAACCCGCCCAGCCCGCGCCCAATGCCGCGTCCGGCGCCGCACCGAGGGCGCAAGCGAAAGCACCGGTGCCGTCCCGCAACGCGCCCTCGAAGGCGGCCGCCCGCGCCCGCCCGCCGGCTGATGACGAGGAAGACGCCGAGACCCTGATCCGCGAGGCGTTGGAAGAGGCCCAGCTCGAACTCATCAACAAGCGCAAGAAGAAGTCGATGACGCCCGAGCGCCAGGCCCTGATCGAGCAGGCCATGGCCATCCACCGCTCGAAGAGCCACGTCCTCGACGACCTTCTGCCCGAGCAACGCGACAAACTCACCTTCATGGCGATGAAGGCACTGGACCCGAAATTCGGAGAATAACGGACGTGGCCGGCGAGAACGCCAACGCCGGGATCGCGGCCGGCCTGCTCGCCGGCGAGCGGCGCGCGTTGGCGCGCGCCATCACGCTCCTGGAATCGACCCGTCCCGACCACCGCCTGGAGGCCGAGGCGCTGATCGCCGAAATCCTGCCGAAGTCGGGCGCCGCGCTCCGGCTCGGCATCTCCGGCGTGCCCGGTGTCGGCAAATCGACCTTCATCGAGGCCTTCGGGCTGCACCTGATCGAGGCCGGGCTCAAGGTCGCGGTCCTCGCCGTCGACCCGTCGAGCCCGAGGACCGGCGGCTCGATCCTTGGCGACAAGACCCGCATGGAACGGCTGTCGCGCGAACCGATGGCCTTCATCCGTCCGTCGCCGTCCGGCGGCACGCTCGGCGGCGTCGCCAGGCGCACGCGGGAAGCCATGCTCTGCGTCGAGGCCGCCGGCTTTGACGTCGTCCTGGTCGAGACCGTCGGCGTCGGCCAGTCGGAGACCGCGGTCGCCGGCATGACCGACATGTTTGTGCTGCTGCTGGCGCCCGGCGGCGGCGACGACTTGCAGGGCATCAAGAAGGGCATCGTCGAACTCGCCGACCTGATTGTCGTCAACAAGGCCGACGGCGACCTCGCGCCCGCGGCCGAGCGCGCGCGGCGCGACTACGCCGCCGCCCTGCAGTTTTTGCGATCCCCCGAAGGCGGTTGGCGGCCGAAGGTGATGAAATGCTCGGCCATGGCCGGCAGCGGCATATCCGAGGTCTGGCAGGCGGTCACCGAGTTCCGCGCCGCAGCCGAAGCCTCCGGCGCTTTCGCCGCGCGCCGCGCCGAGCAGGCGGCGAGTTGGATGTGGGACGAGATCACCGAGACGTTGATGGCCGAGTTGAAGGCCGACAAGGCGATCCGGAGCCGCATCGTTGCGCTCGAAGGCGAGGTTCGCGACGGCCGCCTGAGCCCGTCGGGCGCCGCCCGCGCGATCCTGGCCGAAGCGCGCCGGCCCGGCGAAAAATCGCGCACTTAGGCGAAAAACTAAGACTAGTGTCTTATGCCTTTATGCTATAGCACGAGAAAAATATCGTCGAATCAAGCAGGAAAAGATGGCAAAACGTGAGCGACGCGGCCTGTCTGAACGACCTCAAAGCACAGCTGAACGGGCCGTTGCGCTACATCCAACGCGTGCGCGTCGAAATCGCGGCCATTTCGCACCCGTCCGACGAGGAATTCCACTTCATCTCCATGGGCGAGCAGTTCGACGCCATCGTCAAGGCCACGGAAAAGGCCACGGACACCATCATGGCTGCGATGGAGCGAAACAACAAAATCATCGACGGCCTGCGCGGCAAGGCCAAGGGAGAATTGGCCAAGGCGCTCGACAAGATCGCCGACAACGGCCAGGAGGTGTTCGAGGCCTGTTCGTTCCAGGACATCACCGGCCAGCGCGTCAACAAGGTGATCAAGTCCATCACCTACGTGGAAGAGCGCGTCAACGCCCTGG
>JAYNJY010000024.1:0-18255 GCA_038110665.1 Rhodospirillaceae bacterium
GAGGCTGATGAGAGTTATTTCGGGGGTGTCCGCAAGGGCCGGCGCGGCCGTGGCGACGAGCCTTTTGGGGAGGAATAACACAATGGCGCCGACCGGCTCGAACCCGTCAGATTTTGAGGCTTTATGCCGTATTTTTGCCGTACAAAAAGAAAAAGCCGCCATCTTTGGCGGCTAACTTATTGATATTATTGGCGCCCCCTAGGGGACTCGAACCCCTGTTTCCGCCGTGAGAGGGCGGCGTCCTAGGCCACTAGACGAAGGGGGCGCAAGACCGGCGTATCATACGCCGCGCCGCGCCGGTGGCAAGCGCCAGAATCGACAGCCCTGTTCGCGTGCCGGATTGGCGCCTCAGGCGGCCCGACGGGCGGTGTCGATGAAGGCGTCGACGTCGTCCTCGCGGGTGTTGAAGGCGGTGACCAGCCGGCAGACGCCGGGCGCCCAGCGGTTGTCGTAGAACTTGAAACCCGCCGCTTTGAGTTTCCCCGCCATGCCGTCGGGGAACTTGGGAAACAGCATGTTGGCGGCGACGGCGTAAGGGAACTCGATGCCGGGGATCTGGGCGAGCCCGGCGTGCAGCCGCGCCGCCATGGCG
Organism: Rhodospirillaceae bacterium; assembly: GCA_038110665.1. Lineage (GTDB taxonomy): Bacteria > Pseudomonadota > Alphaproteobacteria > Rhodospirillales > Casp-alpha2 > TMED8. The sequence continues at coordinate 593 of JAYNJY010000024.1, forward strand.
TTGGCGTGGCGCGCGTTGGCGAGCCAGAGATCGCCTTCGAGATAGGCCTGCATCTGTGCCGACAGGAGTCGCATCTTCGAGAACAGGTGTCCCGAACGCTTGCGCCGGAACGCCAGCACCTCGGCCAGCGCCTTGTCGAACACCAAGATCGCCTCGCAACCCAAGGCGCCGTTCTTGGTGGCGCCGAAGGAGAGCACGTCGACGCCGGCCTTCCAGCTTATTTCCGCCGGCGTGCAGCCGAGCGCCACGAGCGCGTTGGTGAAGCGCGCGCCGTCCATGTGCAGGCGAATGCCGCCGGCGCGGCAGACGTCGGCGACGCCGGCGATCTCGTCGAGCGAATAGACGGTGCCGAGTTCGGTCACCTGGGTCAGGCTCACGGCGGAGGGCTGCAGCATGTGCACGTCGCCCTTGCCGCGGCGCGCCTTGGCGCCGAGATCGGCGAGGTCGAACTTGCCGTCGGCGCCCTCGACCGGGATCAGCCGGGCGCCGCTGGTGAAGAACTCGGGCGCGCCGCATTCGTCCTCGTAGACGTGGCTGGTCCAATGGCAGAGCACCGCGCCGTGCACCGGTGTCAGCACCGAAAGCGCCAGCGAATTGGCGGCCGTGCCGGTGGCGACCAGGAACATGGAGAGCTCGGTCTCGAACACCTCCTTGAGCCTGGCCTCGACCGACTGGGTGAGCGGGTCGTTGCCGTAGCCGAGCTGGGCGCCGTCGTTGGCGGCGAGCATGGCTTGCAGGATTTCCGGCGCGGCGCCGGTGACGTTGTCGCTGGCGAAGTTCAAGGGTTCGGTCCTTGCGTTTGGGGTTCGATGTGGAGCGGGATTTCCAGGAAGGCGCTGCCGTCCGGGCGCAGCCGGAAGGCGCGAGCAGCCTCGGCGTGGCCCCCGGCGACGCCGACCACGATCCAGACTAGGCCCGGCTCGAAGGCCATGGCGAGATCGCGTTCGGAGGGACGCGCCGGGTGGTCGGGATGCGAATGGTAGTGTCCAACCAGCCGTTCGCCCGCCGTGCCGTCGCAGGCGCGCATGAGATCGAAACGGACCTGCGGGTCGACCTCGAAGCTGTCGGCATGGCTGGATTGGGCGACATTGCGGCTGGCGACAACGCGGCTGACGCGGACGCTGCCCTCGTTGCCGTCGAAACCGGCGAGCAGGCCGCAGCACTCGGCCGGGTAGGCGCGCTCGGCGGCGTCGGTGATGGCTTTCAATTGGCTTTCGTCGAGGCGGATCATTGCGCCGACTTGCCGACACGGACGGTGCCGAGCACGCGGCCGTTGGCGATGTCGACGACGATGACGCGATGACAGGGGCCCGGCGGGCCGATGGTGAGGTACGCACTGCGGCGCGCCGGAGCGACATCGACGACGACGCAGCCCTCGGGCAGGCCGAGATCGATGGTGCCGAAGGGCTCGAGCGGCGGCAGTCGGCGCGACGCCATGGCGTCCGGCGCCGTACCCGACGCCGGGGCAACGGCCGGTTTGACCGGATCGCCGGTGATGATGTTGACCAGCTTCCAGTCCGGATCCTGCGCCTTCTTGACGAAGCCGTAGGCGAGCAGCGCCAATCCGCCGACGATGAGGACGCCGAGAACGACGACAAGGGACTTGAGCCAACGCATCATTACGGTCCAGTCTGTGGTCGGTTGCCAAGGAGGCCATAGGGAGGCCACGGCGCATGAATGACGGCTCCAAATACACCGTTCGGGCCGACCAAGACAAGGCCGGCGGCCGGGTCGACCGGTTGCTGGCGGATGCTGTGGCGCATCTCTCGCGGAGCCGAATCCAGGCGCTGATGGCGTCCGGCCATGTCCGCGGCGCCGACGGCACCGCACTGACAGACCCGGCCGCCAAGGTCCGCGCCGGCGAGGTCTACACCGTCACCGAACCGCCGCCGCTGCCGGCCGAGCCCGAAGCCCAGGAAATCGCGCTCGACGTCGTCTTCGAGGACGCGCACCTGATCGTCATCGACAAGCCGGCCGGCCTGGTAGTGCATCCGGCCGCCGGCCACGGCGAAGGCACGCTGGTCAACGCGCTTTTGTACCATTGCCGCGGCCGGCTTTCGGGGATCGGCGGGGTGACGCGGCCGGGTATCGTGCACCGGCTCGACAAGGATACCAGCGGCCTCATCGTTGTCGCCAAGGACGATGTCACCCACCAGGGCCTGGCGGCGCAGTTCGCCCGCCACGACATCGAACGCGCCTACAAGACGATGGTCTGGGGCGTTCCGAGCCCGGCGCGGGGAACCGTCGAGGGCAACATCGGCCGCTCGCCGACCAATCGCAAGAAGATGGCCATCGTCAAACGCGGCGGCAAGCCGGCGGTGACCCACTACGCGACGGAAACAGTGTTCGCGCCGGTCGCCGCGTTGGTCGAATGCCGGCTCGAGACCGGGCGCACCCACCAGATCAGGGTGCATATGGCGTCGATCGGCCATCCGGTCGTCGGCGACCCGCTTTACGGCGGTGGGCCGGGCCGCTTGAAGGCCGGCGCCGACCCCCGGCTGCGCCAATTCGTGCATGAATTAAATGGACAATTGCTTCATGCCTATTTACTAGGGTTTAGCCATCCAGTTACCGGAAAGCTATTAAGCTTTAAATCTAACAAATTCAATAAAATCAATGAGATGTGTAATATATTATAGACCCTGTAATTATGATCTATACTTGACTAAAAAAGTTATCTATTATCTCTTTCAAGGCATCCGTAGATTTGCCGCGCCGGTTTGCGTGGCAGCGGGGAACTGCCCAGGAGAGACAAAGAGATGGCATCCCGACATCATCAGAAAAACTTCTTTCCGGAAGAAAATCTCAACGACTATCTCCGGCGGATTCGCACCTACCCGATGCTGGAGGCCGAGGAGGAAGTGGACCTCGCCCGTGCCTGGCGCGACCGCCGCGACCCGGCGGCGATGGAGAAGATGGTCACCAGCCATCTCCGCCTCGTCGCCAAGATCGCTATGGGCTATCGCGGCTACGGCTTGCCGGTCGGCGACCTGATCGCCGAAGGCAATGTCGGCATGATGCAGGCGGTCAACAAGTTTGATCCCGACCGCGGCTTCCGTCTCGCCACCTATGCCATGTGGTGGATTCGCGCCGTGATCCAGGAATACATCCTGCATTCGTGGTCTCTGGTGAAGATGGGCACGACGGCGGCACAGAAGAAACTGTTCTTCAACCTGCGCAAGCTGAAGGCGCATATCGGCGCCCTGCAAGAGGGCGATTTGCGTCCCGAGCAGGTGAGCGAGATCGCCGAACGGCTGCAGGTTTCGGAAACCGAGGTCATCAACATGAATCGCCGGCTCGCCGGCGCCGACCATTCGCTCAATGCGCCGCTGCGTGACGAGGGCGAGGGCGAGTGGCAGGACTATCTCGTCGACGCCGACGACGATCAGGAGACGTTGATCGGCGACGCGGAGGAACTCGACGGCCGGCGCAAGCTGCTCGACGCGGCGCTCAAGGGCCTGTCGCAACGCGAACGCCACATCATCATCGAACGGCGCATGAAGGACATTCCGGCGACGCTGCAGAACCTGAGCGATCTCTATGGCATCTCGCGCGAACGCGTGCGCCAGATCGAGGTGCGTGCCTTCGAGAAGCTGCGCAAGACTGTCAAGAATGCGATGATCGACCAGCGCGTCCTGCACTGAGGAGCGCGGGCGAACCGGTCAGTCGTCGTCCCGGAGCGCCACTTCCGGCCCCCATTCCCTGACTATCTCCTCCTGGCTGGCGCGCAGCAGGGTCACCCGGCGTTGCGCCAACACATTGAGGAAGGCGCTGACCGCCGGCGGGATGGCGAGAAACATCAGCCAGCCGAAGCCCGCCGCGGCGTACATCACCAGCAGCGCGAAGATGTCGGAGATGGTCGACACCGCCGCCTTGATATTGTGGTTCTCGGTCCAGAGATGAAGCACGTATGGGAAGACGCCGCATAGATTGAGGCCGCCGACGCAGAACGTGGCGTATCTCTGCTCGGTGCGATCGCAGACGCGCGCCACCGCCGTCGGCAGCATGCCCGGGATCAACACGATCAACGTCGGCAGCGAAAAGATGGCGAGGACCACGGCGACGGTGCCGAAGCCGAGAACCTTGGTCCAATCGGTGCCCTGCGATGAACTGCCGTATGCCATGTCGCTTCCCGTGCCCCGACCGGTCTACAGAATCTCGATCATCAGCAGGATCGACACCACGGTCAGACCCAGCATGATCGATATGGTCGCCGCCGCCTGCTGGCCCGACCGCTCGGCGCGCGACAGTCGTTCCTCGCCGGCGCCCTCGATGTCGCGGACCTCTTCTTCCGCCGCCCACCATTCCTCGCGCGCGGCGCGGAAGCCGTCGCCGTCGTCGCGCCGCTTCTCGGCGTCGTCGATCAGGTTGAACAGTTCCGGCAGGCTGCCTTTGCGCACCAGGCGGGGAATCTCCTTTTCCAGTTCATCGCGCGTGCGGCGGTTGTGGTAGGCGTTGATAGCCGGCCCGAGCAGCCCGCCGATCCAACTCGACAGCGCCAGCAACGACGGCGAATGCAGCTTCCACTGCAGGAACGCGAACAGGCTCAGCATGCCGATCACGGAGGTGTCTTCCTTCGGTGACGCCAGCGCCTTCAGGTGCGGATGGATGTCCTGGTCGAAACGTGCCGCGATGAAGGCGGCGACGTGGTGGTCGATGGGACGGGAAGACATGTCGGCGGAATTGGCGGCCTCTTCCATGGCCGGCAGCAGTTGCTCGATCGCCACGACGTTGTGCTTGGCGATCAATGGGCTTTGGCAGGGGAAGCCGGGACAGGCCTCGTAGACGACGCACTCCAGGCCGTAGCCGGGATCGTTGATTTTGAGCAGGCTGCGCAATTGCGCGAACGACTTCTGCACGTCCATGAGCGGCCGACCCATGCGTTCGCGCCCGGAGAACCAGATCGCCGGAATGTCCTGCTGCAGGATCTGAGCGGCCAGTTGCGGATCGCCCTTGCGCGACCAGTGGATCGCGAGCATCGGTCCGTAGCCGTCCGGCATGAAGGCGACGCCCTTGTAGCGGATCGGCGCGCTGGAATCGAGAATGGTCGAGATCTTGGCGATCAGGAAGTCATCCGTGCCCTGGTGGTTATCGGTGTGGAACTTGGCCATCTGCACGGCGCCGCGAATGCTCTCGAGCAGCCTCGCGCCCTCGGGATGGCGCTTGATCCAATTGGCGAAGTCGTCGCCGTTCACGGCGCGCACGGCGTCCTGGACGTGCTGCGAGAAATGCCAGGCCAGCGTCTTGAAGGTGACGTGCTCGCGCTTGCGGAAGCGAAACGGCACCTCGGCCTTGACTATCGGCAGCTTTTTAACCGGGTTGGTCTTTTGGCCGGTGACCCAGTTGTTGACCTCGGCGTGGTTCCAGCGCTCGTTGGTATCGTCGGAGAGCATGCTGCGGATCGGTTCGATCAACTGGAGCGGCACGCGGGCCTGGCCGCAGAGGGTATTGTAGGTGCCGTTCTCCAGGCGCTGGTGGATGATGTTATCGGGTTTCATCTTGGCGATCGGGTTGTAGCCGAGCACCAGGTAGATGATGGTGACCGCGAGCGCGTGAATATCGTCGCGCATGGATCCGGTGCCGCGTCCTTCCGGCTGGCAGGAGGCGCGTTCGATCGACTCGTAGATCGCCGGTTGATCAAAGCCCGGTGGCGACGTCACGTTGGGGCCGAGCACGATTTCCTCCATGTCCTCGTCGAGGAAATAGAGGTTGTCGGCGCGGACCGCGCGATGCGGGCCGACGGTCTCTTCCAGCATCCGCAATCCCTCGAGCAGCGGCTCGACGACCTTGCGCGGCACGTCGTACTCGGTGATGCGAGCTTCCTTGCGGTTGAGCCGGTCGATGATCCGCCCGCCGATCGGCCGTTCGTATATCAGGAGCAGGGTCGATTGGCCGAGTGGCGTCCAATGGGCGACATCCCAGTCGACCATCGGCAGGATTCCGGGAAATACCTTGTTGCGCATGACCTTGATCACGTCCATGCGCGTCGGCAGGCTCGGCGTGCAGGCGAGCGCGAACAGCTTGATGCTAGGGTCGCGCCGATCCTCGACCAGGTAGGCCTTGGCCGATGGCTGGTCCAATTCGGGAATGCGGGTGCCCGGATCGACGAGGTAGCGTTCGCGCAACACCACGGGGCCCCCGCGGCCGAGGCCGCTGGGTTCGGGTTCCGCTTCCGGCGGCATCAGGCCGTCGGTGTCGGACTCGTCTTCCAGGTTTTCGGGGGGGAACAAGCCTTCCGGCAGGTCCGCACCCTCGTCTTCCATTTCCAAAGGCTGTTCTGCCATGGTTCGGGTTCCTGGTGCGCGCAATCGCCCGCAGGCATTCGTGCCGCGGACGTCGCCGGAGTCTATCGGGCAAACCGTTTCAAAACAACGGGTTTCGCCGAAACCGCCCGGACGGTGACGCCCGGGCGTCGAAGTTCAATCGGCGAACGGGTCGTGCACCAGGATGGTGTCCTCGCGCTCCGGACTGGTCGACAGCAGCGACACCGGCGCCTCGATCAGTTCCTCGATGCGGCGCACGTACTTGATCGTGGTCGCCGGCAGGTCGGCCCAGGAGCGCGCCCCCTGCGTGCTGTCGGACCAGCCCTCGAGGGTTTCGTAGATCGGCTCGACCCGGGCCTGGCCGACGGTCGAGGCGGGCAGGTGGTCGAGTACCTTGTCGCCGAGCTGGTAACCGGTGCAGACCTTGAGTTCCTTGAAGCCGTCGAGCACGTCGAGCTTGGTCAGCGCGATGCCGTCGATGCCGTTAACCTTGATCGCCTGGCGCACGAGGACGGCGTCGAACCAGCCGCAGCGTCGCGGCCGGCCGGTGACCGTGCCGAATTCGCGGCCGCGCTCGCCGAGCGTCTGGCCGACCTCGTTGACCTGCTCGGTCGGGAACGGCCCACCGCCGACGCGCGTGGTGTAGGCCTTGGTGATGCCGAGCACGAAGTCGATCGCCTTGGGTCCCTGGCCGGAGCCGACGGCGGCCTGTGCGGCGACGGTGTTCGACGAGGTGACGTAAGGATAGGTGCCGTGGTCGACGTCGAGCATGGTGCCTTGCGCGCCCTCGTAGAGGATGCGCTGGCCCTGTCGGCGTGCCCGGTCGAGTACCTGCCAGGTGGTGTCGGTGAAGGGCGCCAGCTTCGGCGCTACCTCGCGTAACTGGGCTAGCAGTTCCGCCTTGTCGACGGGCGGCATGTCCATGCCCTTGAGCAACGCGTTGTGGTGGAACAGCAGCCGGTCGATCTTGTCCTCGAGCACGTCGAGGTCGGCGAGGTCGCCCAAGCGGATGGCGCGGCGCGCGGTCTTGTCCTCGTAGGCCGGGCCGATGCCGCGCCCGGTGGTGCCGATCTTGCCCTTGCCTGCGGCCTCCTCGCGCGCGAGGTCGAGGTTGCGGTGCAGCGGCAGGATCAAGGTCGCGCTCTCGGAGATGCGCAGGTTGGCGGGCGTGACCTCGACGCCGCTGGCGCCGACGTTATCGATCTCCTTCAGCAGCGCCCACGGATCGAGCACGACGCCGTTGCCGATGATCGAAAGCTTGCCTTTCCGCACGATGCCCGACGGCAGCAGGCTGAGCTTGTAGGTCACGCCGTCGATGACCAAGGTATGGCCGGCATTGTGGCCGCCCTGGAAGCGCACCACCACGTCGGCGCGTTCGGAAAGCCAGTCGACGATCTTGCCTTTTCCCTCGTCGCCCCACTGGGCGCCGACGACCACCACGTTGGCCATGTAATCCCCTCCGGTTGAGTTCCCTAGTTCAGAATTTCGGCGATCCTATCGCCATCGATCAGGTGCGTACATCCCAGATGGCGAGCCTCGGCGACCGGGTCGTCCACGGGTTCAAGCGCGCTGACGACGGCCCAGCCCTCGGCCCGCAACCGGGCCGCGAACGCGCCGTCGCCGCCAAGTGGCAGAAACGCCGCTTTCGGCGCCTTCGGCGCGGGAAGCGCCTTGATGATGGTGTCCATGAACAGCGTCAGCCCGGTGGCGGGCTCGCCGGAGTCCAGCTTCGGGCCGGCGAGATAGCGCCCGCCACGGCCGAGTTCGCCGCGCTCGGCTCGGCTGAAGAAGCTGCAGGTGACGCCCGAGTGGTATTCGAAACCGCGATTTTCGACGGCATCCACGGTCAGCACCAACTCCGGCTCGCGTGCCCGGATCGCGGCGATGACGGCGGCCAGCGCGTCGCGCTCGGCGTTGCCTCCGGGACCGAGATCGAGGCCGTTCAGTTCGGCCATGGTTTCCTCGGCCGGTCCCGATGCGGTCAGCATCGCGGCGAGGGTCTCGGCGGCGGCGCGCCCGAGCGCCGGGGCCAGTTCCTTGACCGCGGCGGCGTCCTTGCGGTCGAGCGCCAGGCGCAGCGCGCGCGGGGTTTCGGCGGCGAGGCCGAGCGGTGCGCAGAACGCCGGCACCAGCGTCGGCATGGCGAGGTCGACGGAGATATCCGGGATGCCGAGCGCCTTGAGCGCGGCCGCCGCCATGACGATCACCTCGGCGTCGGCCTCGGGCCGTTCGGAACCGATCAACTCGGCACCGACCTGGGCGAACTGGCGTTCAGGACGCGCCTGCGAGCCGGCGACGCGGATGATCTGGCCGGCATAGCTGAGCCGCAGCGGCCGCGGCCGCCCGCCGAGCCGTGTCGTGGCGATGCGCGCGAGCTGTGGTGTCATGTCGGCGCGCACGGCGAGCATGCGCTGCGAGGCGGGGTCCATGAGCCGGAAGGTGTCCTGGGTGACGGCGGTGCCGAGCCCTCCGAGCAGCGTTTCCTCGAACTCGATCAACGGCGGCTTGACCCGTTGGTAGCCGAACCCGGCAAAGAACGCCATGAGATGCTCGAGCGTCGCCGCCTCGAACGCGGCGTCCGGCGGCAGCACGTCGGCGATTCCCGGGGGCAGCAGGGCGGCGGCTTCGGTGTCGGTCACGGCGATCGGCTTCTAAGATGGTCTACGGGGCGACGGCCGCCCTCGGCGGCCAAGCGAAGCCCCCGTACCGGAGGCCGGCGTTTCCTAGCGAAATAACCCCGCCAGGGCAAGCCGTTCACGGGCGTTCAGAGCTGGAGGCCGGACCATTGCTCGATGAAGGTGTCGAGATCGGCCGCGTCCAGGGGCTTCGAAATCAGGTAGCCCTGGGCCCGGTCGCAGCCCATGTCGCGCAGGGCGCGGGCGTGTTCGACGGTTTCGACGCCCTCGCCGACGACCTTGAGCTTGAACGCATGCGCCATGGCGATGACGGCCTGGCACAATGCCTGGTCCTCGGCCGACGTGGTCACGACGTTGACGAACTCGCGGTCGATCTTGAGCAAGTCGACGGGGAAGCGCTTCAGGTAGCTGAGCGAGGAATAGCCGGTGCCGAAGTCGTCGAGCGAGAGTAGCATGCCCTTGCGCCGCCGCCCGTGCAGCGCGGTGACCGCGCTTTCGTGCGAACCTTCGATGAATAGGCTTTCGGTGATTTCGAGCGTGATGCCGCTGGCGGGAATGCCGGTGTCGGACAGGATTTCGTCGACCATCTGCTCGAAGCCGGGTTCCTGGCACTGTCGCGGCGAGATGTTGATCGCCATCTGCAGTTCGTTGCGGCCGGCTTCGCGCCAACGCCGGGCCATGGTGCAGGCCTTGCGGAACACCCATTCGCCGATCGGCACGATCAGCCCCTGTTCCTCGGCCAGCGGAATGAACACATCGGGCGAGGTGACGCCACGCGACGGGTGGTTCCAGCGCACCAGCGCCTCGGTGCCGGTCATCCGGCCGCTGGCGAGATCGATGATCGGCTGGTAGCGGATGTCGAACTCGCCGCGTTCGATGGCGCTGCGCAGCTCCATTTCCAGCTGCATCTTCTCCTGCGCCGTGCGGTTCATGTCGGCGGTAAAGAACTTGTAGGTGCGGCGCCCAGCCGCCTTGGCCTCGTACATGGCGGTATCGGCGTGCTTGATCAGGGTTTCCTCGTCGTCGGCGTCGTTGGGATAGAGCGTGATGCCGATACTGGCCGAAACGTAGACCTTGTTTTCGGCGAGATAGATCGGCTCGCGCACCTTCTCGATGATCTTCTTGGCGACGATCACGGTGTCGCCGGGGCCGTGGATGTTGGGCAGGATCACGGTGAATTCGTCGCCGCCGAGCCGGGCGATGGTGTCGTCCTGTCGCACGCAGCCGGAAAGTCGGATCGAGATCTCCTTGAGGAGATCGTCGCCGGCCTTATGGCCGAGTGTGTCGTTGATCTTCTTGAAGCAGTCGAGATCGATGAACATCAGGCCCACGCTGTGGCGTTCGCGGCGTCCGCGCAGCAGTACAGTCGCCAGCCGGTCGGCGAACATCAGCCGGTTCGGCAAGCCGGTCACCGGATCGTAGTTGGCCTGACGGTAGATCGTTTCTTCGTGCTGCTTGCGCTCGGTCACGTCGTGGCAGGTGACGACCACGCCCTTGACGTGCGAGGCGTCGGCCAGGCACACCGCCGAACCTTCGAAATAGAGCCACTTGAGGTCGCGGTGGCGCACGCGATGATCCTGGATCGGCACCGCGACGCCGGGCCTTGCGAAAGCCTCGTCGATGGCCTCGCGGACCATCTCGACGTCGTCGACGTGGATGAAGGCGCTCGGCTCCGCGCGCAGGATTTCGTCGGGATCGTAATCGGTAATCTTGCAGATCGACGGACTGACGTAGACGAAGTTGCCCTTGGTGTCGACGATGTGGGTGAGGTCGGTGGAGTGCTCGCTGAGCACTGAGACCATGGCCTCGCTGCGCTGGACCCGATCCTCCATCAGCTTGCGTTGCTGCTCAGCCGCGTCGAGCTTGGCACCGAGCGAGGCCAGTTTCTCTTCGAGCTGCTGTACACGTCCGTCGACGTTCATCTGCAGTGTCCCTTGTGTCGGCGATGGCGTTCGGGCCGGGCCGGCACGCTAATTGGCAATAATATCGCAGCAAATTCAATGCCGTGAATAAAAACATCATGTTGTGGAAAGACCGGTTTGCGGCCAACAATAGGCGGACCGGGGCGATGTCGGCGCTCCGGGCGGCACCCGCCAAGTGGGAGGATCTCTGCCGGATGTACCTGCACCTGCTCAATGACGCGCAGAAATCGGCGCTTTTGAAGCTCGCCTACCGGCTCAGCGTCGCCGACGGCGAGGACGGCAGCGATGAGTTGAAGGTTCTCGACGACCTCCGCGCGCAGATGGGAATAAGCGACCATCCCGACATGGCCGACGTTCTCGGCGCCTTGCCGACGGCGGTATTCGACAGTCCGCAGGCGCGAACCATCGCGATGATGGAGCTTTTGGTGGTGACCTAGGTCGATGGATACCTGCACGAAGCCGCATCCGGCCTGATCGGAGAAATCGCAGAGGCCTTCGGTATCGGCCAGGAGCACCTCAACGCGATGGCCGAATGGGCGATGGATGTGCTCGATTTGAAGCGCGGCGGCAACGCGATTATCGCGTCGGCGGGCGGTCAAGCCTTCAGGAACGATCAATAGGGCGAGAACGCCTCGCTCTTAACGGTGGTGCCGATCGCCTTGACCACCGGCGGCACCATACGCCGCAACAACTCGGCGCCATCGCCACCGACCAGTTCAGCCTCCGCCCAGCCGTCCCACAGGCGTTCATTATTCGAACGTTGTTCGAGGTTGAGTTCGAGCCGGTAGATCGTGCGGTTGGAGACGCGTGTCCCGGTCCCTTTGTTCAGCAACCCGCCGTCCTGGCTGTTGTAGACATTGACGCGGGCGTCGGTCTGTTCACCGCCGCCGCGGCCGCCGCGAGTCTCGAAACTCAGGACGTGGCGGTTGTCGCCCGTGTTGAGGAACCCGATCCGATTGCGGACTTCGAAGTTCATGACCAGCGCGCCGCCGGAACCAGTGGAGATGCCGCGTGCCGCGAGCGCGCGTTCAATGCGCTCCTTGATCTCGATGTTCTCGTCGGAATCGTCGAACGGCCGCACTTCGACGGCGGCGTTCGCCGGCAGCGGCGAATAGGATACGGCGTTGATGACGCCATCGGCCCGCGCGCCGGTCGCGACCAGCGTTGCGGCCATTACCAACAGCCCAATTGCGATACGTTTTTTCATGTTTAGGCGGCTCTGGTTCCGGACCTGGGAAGCGCCAACATATACCAGCATACCGGGCCTGGGAATCCCTAGTTTGGGCGGTTTCCCCCGGCGTTGCATCGCCGTCGGGCATTGACCATAATTCGCCGCGTCCAGCCTAACCGGAGCCAGCCCTTGCAGGACGCCTATCCCGCGCAACGCCCAGACCATGAGCCCGCCGGCCTCGGCGACCTTGGCACGCTGCTCGTGCTGCCGGTCTGTTTCGTCCTACTGGCCGTCTACCTGCGCGGCCAGGCCGGGCCGTTCTGGCAGTGGAACCTGCTTGACCCGGCCTATTTCTACCTGCTCGACGCCCTGAACCTGCTGAACGGCGATCCGCCAGGCCATATCTATCATCCCGGGATCACCGTGCAGGCCGTCGCCGCCGTGGCGCTCAAGCTGCGCTGGCTCGCGTTCGGCGGCGACGTCGCGGCCGCGCTCGCCGATCCGGAAGTCCACCTGACGTGGTTGTCCAACGCGTTCATTGCGCTCAACGCCGTCGCGCTCGCCGCCGTCGGCCTCGTCGCCCGGCGCGTATTCGGAAGCTTGCTGCCGGCCCTGGCGATCCAGTTGGCGCCGTTCATTTCGACCATCGTCGTCAAGCACGCCTTCCTGCCGAAGCCGGAGGCCTTGCTGGTGTTCGCCACGCTCGCGCTGATCGGGCTGGCATTGGCGATGCTGCGCGACGAGACGACGCCATCAGCGCGCAACTGGCTCGCCGTCGGCTTCGGTGTCGTTGCCGGTTTCACCGTCGTGACCAAGATCACCGCGGCGCCGGTGCTGGTGCTCGGGCTCTTCGTGCTGCGCGGCTGGCGCGCCTGGCTGATCTTCGCCGCGAGTTCCCTCCTGGCCGCCGTCCTGTTCTACGCGCCGGCGCACGGCACCGAGGCTGCCTTCGTCGAGTACGTGCTGCGGGTCGCTTCGAGCACAGGCGCGCACGGCAGCGGCGGCGCCGGCGTGGTCGACCTCGACGCCTATCCCGATGCCTTCATCAAGATCCTGAAGCGGCCGGCCCTCAAGGTGCCGCTGATCCTCTCCCTCCTGGCGCTGGCGGCGTGTTGGCTGCGGGCACGCCGTGGCCATGCGGTCGCCGCCGCCGAGGTCCGGCTGGTGCTCGGTGTCGCCGCGGCGCAGCTGGCGCAGACGGCGATCGTCGCAAAACAGGCGACGGCGTTCTATATGATCCCGTCCTACATGCTGGCGGCGCTGTCGGTGCTGCTTTCGGTGCGCCTGTTGTGGGCGGCCCGGCCCGCCAGGCTGCGATTGCCGGTCGATCCTGCCGTCGCGGGAGCCGCCGCGTTCGCCGTGTTCGTCGCGGCCCAGACCGCCGGCATGGAGCGGCTGGCGACCGAACTCACGACCCTTCGCGACGACGCCCGGCATATCGACAATTCAAAATTCACCGGCTGCGCGCGGATCTACATCTACGCAGCGAGTGAGCCGACCTACGCGCTCTACCTCGCCGACTACGTCACCGGATCGCGGTTTGCCAAGGCGCTGAAAGCCCGCCTGCTGCAAAACGATTTCTGGATCGACGATTGGTGGGCATGGGAGCCGGTGCGGCTCAAGGACTGGTCCGGGCCGCGCGATTTCGCCCAGGTGCGCGCGCTCTATCCCTGCGTCTACATGCGCGGCAACCGGCCCGGCGGGTTGCGCCGGTTCCTCGAAGCGCAGCCCGGCGGTGCCGCCGGGTTCGATTTCTCGTGCCGCGCCGGTATCGAGGCCACCGCGCTCTTGGGCGTCGATTGCCAGGGGCGTCGGCGTTGAGGCGGGGCCGGTTGCGACAGGGCGCCGTTGCTGCCGGGCATCCGAAGACCGCCGAGGCGGCGCGGATGGTGCTCGATGACGGCGGCAACGCCTTCGACGCGGCGATGGCGGCGATGGCCGCCGCCTGCGTCGCCGAGCCCGTGCTCTGTTCGCTCGGCGGCGGCGGCTTCCTGCTCGCCCGGCCGGAGGGCTACGATCCGCTGCTTTACGATTTCTTCGTGCAGACGCCGAAGCGGCCGATCGATCCTGCGACCGCCGACTTCTACCCGGTGCTGTGCGATTTCGGCGCTGCCCAGCAGGAATTTCACGTCGGTCTCGGCGCCGCGGCGACACCGGGCTGCGTAAAGGGGTTGTTCCAGGTCGTCGAGGAACTCGGCACCATGCCGATCCGCACCGTGGTCGAACCGGCCATGGAACTGGCGCGCCAAGGCGTCGAGCTCAATCGGCTGCAGGCATACATCTTCGACGTGGTCAGGCCGATCTACATGATCACCGAGGCGAGCCGTGCCATCCTCGAGAAACCGGACAAGCCCGGCACCCTGGTCGGCGAGGGCGACGTCGTCGCCAATCGCCAGTTTGCCGATTTCCTCGACGTCCTCGCCATCGAGGGCGAACGGCTGTTCTACGAGGGCGAGGTTTCCGCCGCCATCGCCGCTGCCTGCCGTGGCGGTGGCGCGCTCGGCCGCGGCGACCTGGAGGGCTACGAACTGATCCGCCGCCGGCCGCTCGCCTTCGCGTTCGGCGGCGCCGAGTTGCACACCAATCCGCCGCCCTCCACCGGCGGTATCCTGATCGCCTTCGCCATGCAACTGCTCGAGCACGCCTTCTCCAGGGATTGGCGTTTCGGCGATGCCGATCACCTCGCGACGATGATCCGCGCCATGGCCTTGACCAACGAGGCGCGCGTCGAAAGCGGCCTCAACGAACAGGCCGGCGAGGATGCCGCGGAACGGCTGCTCGACCCGGAGCTGTTGGCGCGGTACCGGGGCGAGATCATGGGCCGGCCGCGGGCGCGCCGCGGCACCACGCACATCAGCGTCATCGACCGTGACGGCAATGCCGCGGCCGTGACGCTTTCCAACGGCGAGGGCTGCGGCCACCTGGTCCCCGGCACCGGCGTCATGCTCAACAACATGCTCGGCGAGGAGGACCTCAATCCCGCCGGCTTCCGCGCCTGGCCGACCGACACGCGCATGGTCTCGATGATGGCGCCGACACTGATTTCCGAGCCGGGCGGCCGGCTGACGGCGCTCGGCTCGGGCGGTTCCAACCGCATTCGTACTGCGATCATGCAGGCGCTGGTAAATCTGCTCGGCTTCGGCATGCACTTGCCGGACGCGGTCGAGGCGCCGCGCTGCCATTTCGAGAACGGGCGGCTCGACATCGAGCCGCCGCTCGCCGAAGCGACTGAGGAGGCGCTGCGCGCGATCTGGCCGGAGCTGACCGTATGGGAATCGCTCAACCTGTTCTTCGGCGGCGTCCATGCGGTGCGGGCGGACTTCGGCAGCGGGGACGTCACCGGCGCCGGCGATCCCCGGCGCGGCGGCGTCGCGCTCAGCTGCTAGCGTCGTCGCCGAGTTGCTGCAGCGGCTCGGTCGGCACGTTGCGGGTGTCGTAGTTGAGGAAGGCGATCAATAGCTGCGAGCCGAGGATAATCGGCAACGCCGCCAGCACGACCGTGCCGGCGGTCGCAGGAATGCCTGTCGATTGCGCGTCGATCCAGTTGATGGCGCCGAACACCACGCCGAACAGGAACAGCGCGCAGCCGACGGAGAGCTGTACGGTCGCCATGTTGGTTTCGCGGACGAAATAGGTGATCAGCAGGCGGCGCAACGTGGCGCGGATGTGCTTGGCGATGAATTCCGGCACGACCTGTGGAATGCGGATGCCGCTGACCTCGCTGCCGTAACGCGCCGTCATCGGGATGTCGCGCACCACCGCGCGTGCCAATCCGAGGTGCGCGAGCATGTCGGATTCGAAGAAATAGCCCTCCGAGAGCGCGTCGAGTGGCAGCTCCTTAAGCGCCTCGGCGTGGATCGCGGTGAACCCGTTGGTCGGATCGAGCACGTTCCAGTAGCCGGACGAGAACTTGGACGCGAACGACAGCAACAGGTTGCCGAAAATCCGCGTCCACGGCATCTCGGAAACGCCGTGCACGCCATGGAATCGATTGCCCTTGGTGTAGTCCGCGGTACCGTCGAGGACGGGCTGGATCAGGCGCGGGATTAGGGCGGCGTCCATTTGGCCGTCGCCGTCGAGCTTGACGAGGATGTCGTGGCCGTCGGCCAGCGCCCGGCGGTAGCCGCTGATGGTGGCGCCGCCGACGCCCGTGTTGCGATCATGACGGATGACGCGGACGCGCGCGTCCGTGCACTGCTTTTCGACCAGGTCGCCGGTACGGTCAGGGCAGGCGTCGTCGACGACGTAGATGGCGGCGACTTCCGGACCGACGCCCGCCAGCACGCCCATGACGTGCGCAGTTTCGCGGTAGCATGGCACCACCACCGCAACTCGGGGCAGGTCGCTGCGACGGGCATCCTTGCTGCGCTGGCGTTGCTGTGCCGACATGCTGCGGTCCTTCCGATTGGGCCTTAGATTACGGCCCTCATGGTCGCGCTTCAAGGTGCCAGAAAGGATTGCTTTCCGGGACTCGCTGATTTAATCCCGGCACGCTAACATGACCGGCAAGCGAAACCGGGATCAATAACCGGAGGGAAGGGGGCAATGGCCGAGCCAGGGCCCGAGCTGTTGCGCGAAATCGGTCTGCTCAAGGGGTTGTCGGCGGGGGAACTCGATCGCGTTACCCGGAATTGCGGCTGGAAATCCTATGCCGCGCAGGAGCAGATCATCGACCGCCAGAGCGAATCGACCGACGTGTTCTTTGTCGTGGAAGGGCGCGTGCGTGTCGTCAACTACTCGGTTTCCGGCCGAGAAATCACCCTCGACGATATCGCCCCTGGCGGGCATTTCGGCGAACTTGCCGCCATCGACGGCGCGCCGCGCTCGGCCAGCGTCATGGCGCTGACGCCGTGCAAGCTGGCGAAGCTGTCGCAGGAGCGGTTTATCGAGCTGATCACCAACAATTCCGGCGTTGCCATGACGGTGATGCGCGATCTTGCTTCGATTGTGCGCAATTCGACCGGGCGGATCATGGATTTGAGCACGCTCGCGGCGAACAACCGGGTTCAGGCCGATCTGCTCCGCCTCGCGGCCGGCAACATAATCGACGATCAGAGCGCCTCGATCTCGCCGATTCCCATTCACGGCGACGTCGCGAGCCGGGTTTCGACGACGCGCGAAACCGTGGCCCGCGTTATGAACGACCTGGCGCGCCAGGGCGTGGTCGAACGCAAGAAGGACGCGCTCGTCGTCAACGACGTCGAGCGCCTGCGCGAGATGGTCGAGAAAGTTCGCGGCGAGTAAGCGCTTGTGGCGGCCGGTCCGTCGCCTTCGTTTGACTTGGCAACAGGGATCATCCACAATCCGCGAGTTCGCTTACATCCATGAAAACACGCCGTTTTTATTGCCGAAGGCGGGGTGCGATAGGGGCGCGGACTGGGAGAACACGGGGTAACGTCTTGCCGCGATCGTGGCGAGCAAAAACAAGGCAGCGTAATGGCGAAAACGGTACTCATCGTTGAAGACAACGATCTCAACATGAAGCTCTTTAACGACCTGTTGCAGGCGCATGGGTACGAGACCGTACAGACGGTGGACGGCCGTGACGTGCTCAAGCTGGCGCGCGAACGGCGCCCCGATCTCATCCTCATGGACATCCAGTTGCCGGAAATCACGGGCCTCGAGGTGACCAAGATGCGGAAGGCCGACGACGACCTGAAGGGTATTCCGG